>DATIDO010000651.1:0-15037 GCA_035456245.1 Polyangiaceae bacterium | reverse complement strand
GGTCAGGCCCGAGCGAGGAATCAGAACGCGGGAGCCGGCGCGCCGTCGGGTTCGCCGGCGGGGCTGTCGCTCGACCCGTCACCGGGCGATTCGCCAGCCGGCTTCGGCTTGCGCGGCGCATCGGGACTCACCAGCGGGCTGGGCAGCGTCTCCGTCCAGAACGAGCGGTGCGTGCTGAGGCGCGCGAAGTCGAGACCGAGAGTCAGCGAAAGCGTGCCCACCTCGCCTTCGCGATAGCTGCCACCGAAGCCGAGCACCAAGCCATACGGCGCTCCCACGAAGACGCGCGCCATCGGCGCAGCCCCACCGTACGTGGCGACGCGGTAGTCGGCCCCCAGATCGATGCCCGCTCCCCAACCGCCGCTGGCATAGCCGCCCGTGCAGATACGAGCCGCGCCGCCGAGATCGGCGCCCACGGCGAAGTGCGCCGCGAAGTGGAAGAGCGCACCGAATACGACCGAACGCCCGGGATGCGTGCCCAGTCCGGTGTCGAACTCCAGCAGCCCGCCCCACACCAACGGTGAGGACAGACCAGCCGCCTCGGCTGCCTTCGACTGATCGATGACGCTGGCGCCGGGGGCTACCGAGAACCACGACGAGACGTCGGCGCGGGCGGGCGACGGGACGAAGAGGAGACCCAGCGCGAGCGGGGCGAGACGAATGGGCGTACGCACGAGGAGCCCTCTAACACGGCCACCCCCGCCGGCGATGCCCCGATTTCAGGGGCCGTTTCCGGCCGCGTCCTGCTCGATGGCCCCGTCGCGGATCCAGCCCACCAGCAGCGTCGCCACCCGCTCGTCGAACAACAAGCCATTGTGGCCCACCCCCGCTAGCTCCACCTGCTCGCCGAACTCGGGGAACCCGGGCCTTTGGACCAACAGGTCGTCGGCAGCGGCAATCGAGAGGTGCGGCACCCGGCGGCCCCCTTCGGTGCCCTGCGCCAAGCGGGCCAGCAACGGGGCCGCCAGCGCCAGGTCGCGAGCCGCCTGACCCGGCACCCAAGCTGCTCGCGACGAACCACGAAACGGCGCCGCCAGGCTGGCCGTGGATACGAGACGGGGATGCAGAGCTCCCTGATCCACGTAGTGACGCACCACCAAGCCACCAAGGCTGTGGCCAATCAGATGAATGGGGCGCTCGGTGTCCTCGGCTTCGAGCAGCCGCGCCAAGCGGCGCGCCAGCTCGGCCACACCCACTCCCGTCACGTGGCCCAGCGTGACCGTAGTGGCGTCCAGCTCGGCGTGCAGTCGCGCCCGTAGAGGTCGGAAGACACCAGGCCCCGCGTAGACGCCGTGCAGCAGCACCACGACGGGACCGGTGCCCTCCTCGCGCACCACCCCCCAGTCGCGCCCGAGATGACGAGCTTGCGTCATCCAGGCTTGGCCTTCACGCAGCCAGATCAGTGGATGCGCGCGCAGGCTCATTCGGCCGAGCTCACGAAGGCCTCCAGATCGTCGGGGTGAAAGGCCCCGAAGTGGGCGTCGCGGATACTCCCGCGACGATCCAACACGACCCACGTCGGCACGCCCCGCACCTTGGCGAAGGGCCCGCGCCCCGCGAGCGTCTCGCTGTCGGCCATGACGATCGGGTAGTCGATGCCCAACGTCGACGCGAAGGTGCGGGCCAAATCGACGTTGCGAGGTGGCTCCAAGACCACACCGATGGCGTTGACGCGCGGCGCGTGCAGGCGCCAAACGTCCTGCAAACGCTTGGCTTGGGCCTGCGAAACCATGTCGAACGTCGTGAAGAACAAGAGCACGGTGACGCGGCCGCGCAGCTGCGCGCCACCCACCATGCTGCCGTCGATGGCGCCCCAGGTGATGTCGATGGGCTCACCGCCCGACTCGGGCAGCTCGATCGGCTCGACCACCGGCTCGCTGACGCAGCCCACCAGGCCCAGCGCGGAGACCAGCGCGACCAGCAGCGCCAGCCCCGATACGCAAGCCGAGCGCGAACCAACACCAGAAGCCAACGGCCTCACACTCAAGGACCCAACTCACCGAGCAGATCCACCAAGACCTCGAGAGCCTCCGGCAGCTCGAGGCCCTGACGTCGATGCCCCAGCACCGCGACAGCCAGCTCGTCCAGCACGGACTTGACCGGCGAGCGTTCGAGCCGAACGCCTTCCAGGAGCCGCGACACCTCGGGCGCGCTGGAGGCCAGCAGGATCGGATCGTGCCGCACCCACTCGAAGCGGCTCCCCTTCACCCCACAAGCCAGCACCTGCACGAAGTCGAGGTACAGCGGCAACACCAAGACCGAAATCCGCAGACCATCGGCGCGGCTGCCCACCAAGGCGCGCTTCTCGCAGCGCGGCAGCGCGGCTTCGACCTCCGGCCCCAGGGCCATCAAGATCCGCTCGCGACGCTCGGCATCCTTTTCGACCGACAAAAGCGGCGCGTACAGGGCAAAAGCCGGGACGTCGACCTCGGGAGCGTCGTAGTCCAGCGAGTCGAGCCACGACTCACGACCCGCCGCATCCATGTCACGGTAGGCGATCGCCGCGGCCAAGGCGGCCTCGGCATCACGCGCCATGGACGCGAGCCACTGTCGCCACACCGCGGTGGAACGACGCTCGTCCAGAAAGCGCACCTGCGTATCGCCGTCGTCGTCCAGGGTATCTGCTCCCGCCTGCGGCCGCTCGACCACCAGCTTACTCGATTCCATCGATCCGACCCAGTGCGACGTTCTCGGTTTGGCGACGTTCGTCGAAGGTGAAACCCAACTCACCGCTCAAGTCCACGAGCAGCTCTCGCAGTTCTTCGCGTCGACTGTGCGGCGTGACCACCCACACCTCACCACCCGCCTCGCCACAAATCACGCCGAGACCTTCGCTCGCGTCGAGGACTCCGCGCACGAAGGCCAAGTGGTTCGCGCGAGCAGAAATCGCGAACACGCTCTGCTCGACACCCGGCGCAATCATGGCGGCGACCCTAGATCAGGCGAGATGCCGAAGGTAGCGCCGACTCGCGCAATCGCTGCGCTCGAACAGCGGAATCTTTCACCTCAACCGAGCGCGCGCTCGAGCAAAATCAACTGCTCTTCCAGCGACTTGAACACGCCTTCGTCACTATCCACAGCTTGTCCCGAGGGCAGCAGCACCGCCGACGCCAGAGAGACGGCGCGGCGCGCCAGCTCCCGCTCACCCGCGTTCAGCTCGAGGCGAGCCAGCGCCACCACGTCGCCCACCCGACCTGCGATGTCGATCCAGCCGATCTCGATCGCCTCGAGCAGCCGCCCATGGGCGCGCAAGCGCACCGCCGTCTCGCCCAAGCGCGCCGCCCACTGCCCCTCGAGCACACGCGCGCTCGCGCCGCGCTCACTCCGCGAGCCAATGGCGCGCAAGAGCGACAGCGCGCGGCTACTGTCGACGTTGCCTTCCATCAGCCAGAGCGCGAGCGAGAAGTCCCGCTCCTCACGCAGCCACTCGTCGTCGCGACCGTCGAACGACTGCACGAGTTCGATCGCGCGCAGCAGCTCGCCGCCAGCGTGGAGCGCCTGGGCCAGACGCAGCTTCACCAGCGCGTTGTCGGGATCCTGACGGAGCGCGCGCTTGAGCCAAGACGCCGACTCGCTGCGGTAGCCCGCGGCGCCGAGCTCCTCGGCCACTTCGACGGCGATGCGTGAGCGCTCGGCCGCGTCGGCAGCGCTGGCGTCGAGATGCTCGGCGTCGGCCAGCGCCTGGCGCAGTTCGCCGTGGCGCGCGCGCCAAGCGAAACGCAGCCGCCGCGCGGCGCGGAAGGAGGGCGAACGACCGAGCGCGCGCTCGAGCCACTCGGGCTGACGAGCTTCCTCGGCGCCCAGCGCCAGCTGGGTGAAGCGGAGGGCCGCGAGCAGTGGATCCAACTCGCTGCCCGCAGCGCGCTGGGCCGACTCGCGCGCCGCCTCGGCTCGACCGGTGAGCGCGAGCGCCCGGGACTCGAGCGAGGCCCAGAGCGCGGCCCAAGGCTCCGGCTCCTGGCGCGGCTCGTCGAGCAGCGAGAGCGCAGCTTCGGCCCGACCCGGCTCGGCCAGATCGAGCGTTACGAGGCTCGCGAGCAGCTCGGGGTGACGGGGCGCGAGCTCCAGCGCCTCCAGGTAGCCTCGCCTCGCCTCGACGCGATCACCTCGACCGAGCGCCTCGTCGGCGCGGCGCGCCAACTCGGCCAAGCCGGCCAAGCGCAGGCCACGCCGGCCCACACCGAGCGGCTCCGAAGCGCTGTCGAGCACCAGGCGCACCTCGCCCGCGCTCACCTCGACGCGCTCGACGACCTGCGCCCCCACGCTGGGCACACGGAAACCGAACTCGGGCAGCACGCGCAGGCACAAGAGCCGCGACAGATCCCGCATGCGTAGCGCGCGTCCCCGGCGGCCCGCGCCCAAGCCGAGCGCCACCAGATCGGCAGCCAGCCGATCGACGAAAGCGAATGCCAGCTCGAGCGCGCAGGTACCAGGCGCCAGGCCCTCCGCGCGCGCGCCGTCGATGATCCACTCGGGCTCCAGCCCCGAACCCAGCACCCAATCGAAGGCCAGCGCGCCGCGCTCCGTCCACAACGTGACCGCGACGCTGGGAGTGCTCGGCTCGCTGCCCGGCTCCTCGAAGTGACCGAAGCCGCGAGGGGCCAGGCGCAGCTGGATCGTCTCGTCGCCCCACAGGCCTCGGGCGTGGGGCGTGAGCCAGTCGGCGAGCGCGTCGAAGTCGAGGCGCAGCACGGCGCGCTCCAACTGGGCGCGCCGATTGTGAAATTGTTTGACGCCGCGTGACAGGTCGAGTGGGTAACGAACCCCGACGAGCGAAAGCTCGAGCTGCTCGACCGAGACCGGTCCCAGCGCGAGCGGTTCCGTCAGCTCGACGCCCAGCGCTCCGCGCGCAACGCTGAGACGGAGCGGTAGCCGCTCCGTCTCTCCATCACCCGGCCCCCCGGTTCCACGCGCTCGCCCACCCCGTGGGGCGAGTGGCGCTTTCTCTCCGGCGGCCGGCATCGTGCCGATGCTAGAGCGCCAACCGGCCGCGAGGCAAACCGGTTGGCGCGACCAAACGAGCCAATGGAGCACCGCACGTGCAGCGCGATCGGCCGGAGCAAGCGAATGGGGCCTCCTCACCCTTCGAGGAGGCCCCATTCGCTCGCGACTTCCGGGCAAACTGAGTGGCGCTCTAGGGCGCCTGCCGAAATTCGGCGAGCCCGGGAGGGCTCGAACCGGGAGCCCCGGTCACTTCTCGGCGGCCTTCGTCTTCATCTTTTCGACCAGACCGGTGAACCCGCTCTTGTCGATGATGCGCTTGAACTGGCTCTTGTAGTTCGCCACCAGGCTCGAGCCTTCGGTCACGATGTCGAAGACCCGCCATTTTCCACCCACCTGGTGAGCCAGGTAGTCGATGGTGATGGGATCCTTGCGCTGGTCGGTCTTGTGGCGGGCCACGGTGTGGACCACCTTGCCGGCCTTGGCCTCCGACTCGCCCTTGAACTCGATGTCGTACGCCAAGGTGTCACGGATGCTCTTGGTGTAGGCCCGCTGGACCAAGGTCATGAGCAGCGACTGGAACTCCTTCTGCTCGGCGGGGCTCAGCTTGGCCCACTGGTCACCGAGCGAGTCCTTGGCGAGCGTGTCGTAGTCCAACAGATCGTCGAAAGTCGCCTTCAACTTCTGGTCGCCATCGGCCGGCGGCTGGCTGACCAGGACGGTGAGCTCGGCCTGCTTCGCCTTCAGGTAGTTCTGGGCGGTCTCCGCGTGCGCGAGTCCGGACCAACCCAACGAGAGGGTCAGGAGTGCGGCGCTCAGGCAAATACGTAGGAATTTCTGCATGGTGAGGTCCGTTGACAACGTTTCGGGAAGGGTACGTGTCGACGCCTGCGAACCTTCCCTCGCACCTGGGGCCCGCGCAAGCTTCGGACGAAATTCTTCCCTCAGCGGATTGTGTGGATCGACTCACTCGGCGGGGTCAGCAACGGGCACCCCGAGATCGACCTCGAAGCGAGCGCCTTGGCCGGCCTGGCTGGTCACCTTCACGTCGAAGCCGTGCTCGTCCGCGATGCGCTTCACCACGGCCAGTCCGATCCCGGTGCCGTGGGAGCGGGTGGTGTAGGAAGCGTCGAAGATGCGCGCCAGCGCCTGACCGTCGATGCCCTCGCCATCGTCCTCGATTGCCAGCTGCACGCGGGCTCCGCGCTCGACGAGTACCCGAACCTCCCCACCAGGCGCGCTCGCCTGCACCGCGTTGCGCACCAAATTCCAAATCAACTGGCGAAGCTGCGAGCCGTCGGCGCGCACCCGCGTGCTCCCTTCCGGCAGCACCCCGCGCACGGTGACGTCCGCTTGGGCGCGCCCCGAGCGCGAGACGAGAGCGACCACGTCCGAGACGATCCGGCCGACGTCCGCCGCTTCGAGCTGCGGAGGACGAGAGCGCGACAGATCGAGCATGTCCGAGACCAGATCTTCCAGCCGCCCTGCCTCGCGCAGGACGATCTCGCAGAGCTCCGCGTCCTCGCTCGACAACGGACTGGTCTTCAGAATCTGCACGGCCCCGGCGATCGAGCTGAGCGGATTGCGGATCTCGTGAGCCAAGCCAGCCGATAGCCTGCCCATGGCCGCCAGGCGCTCGGCCGCGCGCGCGCGGCGCTCGGCCTGCAGGAGCGCTCCACCGACGTGCGACAGCCTCTCGGCCAGGTAGCTGGCCAACAGCGCGACCAGCACCAGGGCCAGCACGTTCAGCGCGAAGTAGTAGGAGACTTGTTCGCCCGAGACGGCGCGCAGAGCCGGACCGAACTCGGGCTCCAGCACCAACGACCCCGACTCGAGCAGCACGACCAGCAGGCTGAAGAACACCCCACCCGAGATGGCGGCCGCGAGCACACCCGGCACGCCGAGCAGGAGCCCGCCGGTCAAGCAGGTGATGCCGTAGAGCGAGGTGGCCCCGCTCGCGACCCCTCCACTCAGGTAGACGATGACCGTCCACAGCGCCTGATCGAGGACCAACAATCCGAGCGCCAACTCCGCGAGCCGAACCCGGGCGCGAACCGACCAGAACGAAACGGCGCTCGAGACGCAGGCCAGGCCCCAGGTAGCGAGCGCCACGCGCCCCCCGTGGCCGAGCCAGAGCCCCTCGCGCCCGGAAGAAAAGACCAGGACGACCAGGCCGAACGCCGCGGCGAACAGCAGTACTCGGCCCACCCCGACCAAGCGCAGAGCGCGCTCGAACGAGACCAGGGGGCGCGCGGACGCTGGAGGGGCCCCCATGTCGGTCCCCATCCTCGACCTCAGGCCTTGATCGAGCCAGCCAGCGAGAAGATCGGCAGATACATGGCCACGAGCACCACGCCCACCATGCCGCCGACACCCACCATCATGATCGGCTCGAGCGAAGCGGTGAGGCCGGCTACGGCGACGTCCGTCTCTTCCTCGTAGAAGTCGGCGATCTTGTTCAGCATCTGGTCGAGCGCGCCGGTTTGCTCACCCACCGAGATCATCTGCACGACCATCTCGGGGAACACCGCTGCGCGAAGCAGAGGATCGGCCATGTTCTGGCCCTCGCTGACCGCCTGACGCACGCTGAGCACGCCCTCTTGGATGATCAGGTTGCCGGCCGTACGCCCACAGATCTCCAGGGCGTCCAGGATGGGTACACCCGACTGGAGCAGGGTACCCAGGGTGCGCGTGAATCGCGCCACGGCGATCTTGCGCATCACCGGCCCGATCAGCGGGATGGTGAGCATCGTCCTGTGGAACCAGCGTTTGCCTTCGGGGTTCCGGTAGGCGGTCATCACGCCGTAGACGGTGCCGATCACGATCAGCACCAGGAGCCACAGATAGCTGACGAAGATCTCGGAGGCGCCCAGCATCATGCGCGTGATGGCGGGCAGATTCTCGCGGCCGCCACCGAAGTTCTTGAACATGGTCTCGAACGCCGGGATGACGAAGGTCAGCAGAATGGCCATCACGCCGAAGGCAATGATGACCACGATCGTCGGGTAGGTCAGCGCACCTTTGACCTGGGAAATCAGCTTGGCCCGCTTCTCGATGTAGACCGAGAGGCGGTTCATGATCGAGTCGAGGATACCGCCCACCTCGCCGGCCTGGACCAGGTTCACGAACAGGTCGTCGAACACACCCGGGTGCTTGCGCATGGCCTCGCTGAAGGTCGAGCCCTGCTCGACGTTCGACTTGATGTCGAACAGCGCCGCGCGGAAGAACTTGTTGCTCTGCTGGTTGGCCAGGATGTCCAGGCACTGCACGATGGGCAGGCCGGCGTTGATCATGGTGGCGAACAAGCGGGTGAAGGTCACCAGCTCCTTCACCTTCACGCTGCCGCCGCCGAACGAGAACGAGAAGCGCTTGCCGGCCTTGGCTTTCACCGAGACGGGGGTGAGCTGTTGCTGACGAAGACGCGCCTGGACGGCGGTGGCGTCGGCGGCCTCCATCGTC
The DNA here is from genome assembly GCA_035456245.1 of Polyangiaceae bacterium. GTDB lineage: Bacteria > Myxococcota_A > Polyangia > Polyangiales > Polyangiaceae > NIC37A-2. The sequence goes on along the minus strand of DATIDO010000651.1, from coordinate 6,637 downwards.
CCCTTCTGGACATCCCCCGCTCGTGTGCGGGCTTCCCAAGTGAATTCGGCCATCTTCGTAGGTTGGCCGTGCGCATGCGACGGGCCTGGGGGCAGCATAGCCGGCCGCGGAAGCTGGGGTCAAAACCCTTGTCGATCGGCGGGGGGCCGGCATCATGAGGTGTGCCCATCGACCTGCTCGAGCCGAACGAGGACCTCGGCGCCTTTCTGTCGGACCGCGTGGTCGAGGCGCGAGTTGCTCCCGCTGCGGTCGCGGCGGGCGTGGCGCGCACCAGCGAGGGCTATCGTGGTGTGTGCGCCGCCGCTGGAGACGCACACCTGGACACCGTCTTCGACCTGGCTTCGGTGAGCAAACCGTTCTTGGCCGTGGCGGTGGGGCTGTGGGCGCAGCGTGGCCTGCTGAGTTGGGGCACCCGCCTGGGCGAGCTGCTGCCGGAGGTCGGGGATCTGTATGCGGGCGACGCTACGCTCGAGGCGCTGCTTTCGCACCGCGCCGGGCTGCTGCCCCACGTCGAGCTGTTCGCCGAATCGTGGGCAGGGACTCCGGTCGATCGTAGGGCCTTGCTGCGGCGCGCGGCTTCGGCCCGACGTCGCCCCGAAGCCCACGACGCTCTCTACAGCGATCTCGGCTACCTGCTGGTGGGCGCGGGCCTGCAGCGAAGGTTCGGCCGCCCGCTCGACGCCCTGCTGACCGAGGTGCTGCTCGCCCCGCTCGGCCTCGCCGTCGGCTCCGCCCGGTCGTTTCGGGCGGCTGGCTTCGGCGAACCGGCCTTCGCTGCCACGGAGATCCAACCGGGCAGAGGCGGTTTGCTGCGCGGCCAGGTGCATGACGACAACGCCTGGGCGCTGGCGGGGCACGGCTGGGCTGGGCACGCCGGAGGCTTCGGTACCGTGCGCGGCATTCTCGACTTCGGCGTGGCGCTGCTCGAAGGAGCGCGGGGCGAGGGCCCGCTGAGCGAGGTGCTGGGGCCGCTGATCGTGCCCCGGCCAGGCGGCAGCCTGCGGCTCGGCTTCGATGGCACGAGCGGCCCTGCCAGCACGAGCTTGGCCGGACCCCTAGCGGGGCCCGACACGTTCGGTCACTTGGGCTTCACCGGTACCAGCCTCTGGTGTGACCCGGTACGGGGGCTCTGCACGGTGCTGCTGACCAACCGCGTCTACCCCCGCCGAGACAACCCGCGCATCCGCGCAGCTCGGGTCGAAACGCAAGCCCGGCTCGCCCAGCTGCTGGGACACCCCGGCCCCACGAGCACCCGCAGCTGAATTCGGCCCAGCCCGAGGCCCAAACCACGACTTGCGCGCTGGGGCTCGACGGGGTCCGCGTTGTTCCGCTACCAAGTCAGGACGGCGAACGCCGCGACCGGCATGTGGAAGCTCTCGATCCTAGATGATCAAGGCCAGAAGACCATCGTTCCCTTGGTTCGGGACGATTACACGATCGGCCGCTCGGACGAAAACACGATCCGGTTGACCGAACGGAACGTCTCCCGACGACACGCGCAGCTGTTCCGTGTCGATCAGACTTTCGTCGTGGTCGACCCCGGCAGCATGCACGGTGTGTTCGTCAACGGCGTGCGCATCGGCCGCGATCAAGAGCTGGCGCACCGCGACCAACTCACCATCGGTGACTACCGACTCGAGATCCTGGACGAGGACCTGGAGACCCAGGAGCAAGGCCACCGGCCCTTCTCGCAGGCGCCGCCTTCGTCCAACCGCTTGCGCGATCGACTGGTGGTCCTGATTGGGCCGAACCAAGGCGCCGAGTACCTGCTGGATGGGGACCGCTTCCTGATTGGTCGCGGCGAAGAGTGTGATTTCTGCGTCGACCACGCTTCGGTGAGCCGCGTGCACGCCGAAGTCCGACGCGTCGAGGGCGAAACCTTCGAGATCGTGGACAAGGCCAGCGCCAACGGGGTGCGCATCAACGGTCAAGAGATGCCTCGCGCGCTGCTCGACAGCCGCGACGTCGTGGAGCTGGGCGACGTCGTCTTGAAGTTCATCCCGCAGGGTCAGGTTTTCCGCGCCGACCGCGCCGAAGGACAACGCATCGCGGCCCTGGGTGGGCTTCCCCACCCGACTACCGAACTGCAGCCGACGGGCCTCGGTCGCCGCTTCGCGGCCGCTGCCGTCGGTGGCCTGCTGGCTGGCATCCTGGCGCTCGTGATCTACTCGCACTGGCGGGGCGACAGCGACGCCGAGTCAGCCGCCACCAGCCCGCGGAGCGACGCGATCGCCGCCTCACCCGCCGCCTCCCCCATCAACTCGGCTGCCCCGCAAATCGAGCAGCCCGCCGCCGTCGCTGCAGCAGAAACGCCCCTGGCGGACGCGCAAAAGGCGCTCGATGCCGGCGACCTCGCCGGTGCCCGAACGGCGCTCGATCGAGTGCCTGCGACCGATCCGCTGCGCCAGAGCCCCGAGTACCAGGCGCTCGAACGCGCTTGGGCCGACGCGACCATTCGCGCGGCGCTCGCTCACACCGACACCCAAGAGCGCCGCAACTTGCTCGACAGCGTGGCCAAGACCGAGAGTCTGCCCACCGAGATCCGTGAGCGCGCCTTCGCTGCTCTGGCCGAGACCCAGACGGGCAGCATCGATCTGAGTGATCTCGAAGGACAGCCGAAGGCCCGTCCCGTCAGCGTGAAGAAGCGCCGATGAGCGAGAGCCGTGTGGAGGAGGTCGACCGCGCAAACGTCGACCGCTCGGTCGTCGCAGCAGCGGAAATCGAGGCTGCGGAAATCGCCCGAGCGCCCTGGCGGATTTTCGCCTCGCGTCCGGTGCTGGCCGTGCTCGGCGTCGCGGTGCTCGGCTACGGGCTTTCTTTTGCCCCGCCGCCTTGGAACCGCCTGGCGCTGCTGGGCGAGCGCCCCGCGCCGAGCGAGCAGGACCGCGCGGCCCAGGAGCGCGCCGAGCGCGAGAGAGCCAGCAGCGGCTCGGCTCTCTCCGCCGCCGATCGACCGGCCGAGGAACACGTTGGCGAGGTCGAGCTGAGCGGCGAGTCGCGCGCCTTGCCGGGCATGGCCGCGCCCGAGGGACCGGCTGCCGCCCCCACCGCCGCCGTACCGCTGTTCGGTGGTCAACGTGAGAGCGACGAGCCCGAGGGCCACGACAAGCCCCCAGTGTCGCTGCTCCTGCCTCGACCCGATGTGCTCGACCACTTCTTCGCCGCTCTCTTGCGCACCGAACGCAAGGCCCCCGGCGCAGTGACCCGCATCGCGCATTTCGGAGACTCGATCGTGGTCAGTGACTACGTCAGCGGGACGCTCCGTCGACGACTGCAGGATACGTTCGGCGACGCTGGCCACGGCTACATGCTGATCGCCAACCCCTGGCCGGCCTACTTTCACAACGACGTTTTCCGCTTCGCGACCAGCGGGTTCCGCGTCAGCCGCATCGTCGGCCCCACCACGGAGGACGGCTTCTATGGTCTGGGCGGCGTGACCTTCCGGGCCTCCGACGGTGTGGTGGCCGAGTTCGGCACGGCCGAAAAGGGCGACCACGGCGCCCGTGCCTCGCGCTTCGTCGTCTCCTATCTGCAGTCACCCGGCGCCGGCCACCTGCTGCTGCGCGCCGACGGCGGCGAGACCGTCGACGTCGATACGAACGGTCCCAAGCAGGTCGCGCGCCACGAGCTGCGCCTGAGCGACGGGCCGCACCGGATCGAGATGAAGGTTCGTGGCGGCGAGACCCGCACCTTCGGCGTGGTGCTGGAGCGAGACGGTCCGGGGGTCGTGCTGGATGCGCTGGGCGTCCAAGGTGCGCGCATTCGCTTCTTGGACAAGCAGGACGACGCACATTTCGCCGAAGAGCTGAAGTGGCGCGATCCGGCGCTCGTGGTCTTCCAGTTCGGAGCCAACGAGAGCGGCGACGGCTACGCGTACCCGATGGACCAGTACCTGGCCACGATGAAGGCCGTAATCACGCAATCGCAAGCCGCGCTCCCTCACGCTTCGTGCCTGATCGTCGGCGCCATGGACCGCGCGCGCGTCGAGGAGGGCGTGACGACCAGCATGCGCATCATCCAGCTAATCATCGCCGAGCAGCGTCGTGCCGCCGAACAGCTCGGCTGCGCATACTTCGACACCTACGAGTCGATGGGCGGTTGGGGCTCGATGCCGGCCTGGGTGAAGCGCGGGCTCGGACAGGCCGACATGACGCACCCCACGGGCATGGGCGCGGAGCGCATCGCTGGCTGGATCTACGGCGCGCTCATGCAGCAGTACGACGTGTATCGCCGCAGTCACTGAGCGGCTCGGTCGAGCCGCCCTTCGGTTGGTAGGGCCTTCGGTCGAAGGGCCTTCAGTTGATGGTACCTTCGGTCGAAGTGCCTTCAGTTGATGGGGCCGCCCACGGTCAGAGCTGCCAGTAGCTCCTCACGCTCTTCGGACCCCAGCTCTTCCAGGTCAGCGGGCTCAATGGCGCGCGGCAGGCGGTAGTTCCCTTCCAGCCAGTTGGCCAGATCCTGACGTTTGCAGCGCGGGCTGCAGAAGGGCCGACAGACCGACGACTCGAAGTCTTGCTGACAGGAGGGGCAACGCTGCTTCATGGCGCTCGCTTCACCAAGGTGGTCCCGGCATCCGCCGCTGGCAAGAGTGCGTCGGCCAGACGCTGACCCAGCGTGTCGTAGCCTGCGACGGTCAGATGGATCCGATCGGAGCGAGCCAGCGGTGGGCTGGCACGCAGCCAGCGCTCGAAGCTCCCCTCGCCGCCCATCGCCTGCTGGGCGCTGGTGAAGGCGCAGCCGAGTTCACGGGCGACGCGCTCCTGAACGTCCAGGATCGGTGCGAGTCGAGTGATGCTGCGCCCGTCGCTCGTTGCCGCGTCGGGCGCTCCGATGATCCAACAGGGGACCGCCGGCGCCGCTCGGCGCACGCGACCGACCAGCTCTCGATAGTGTTCGCCGTATCGAGCCGGGTCGGTCTTGTCGAAGGCCTCGTTGGTCCCGTAGGCGAGGACCAGCAAATCCGGCCGATGCGACTGCAACACGCGCTCGTACTGCGCAGGCTCCCAAGCCAGAGGCGTCGCGACGCGCGCGCCGTTGATGCCCACGTTGTCCAAGAGTGCACCCGGGATCACTCGCTCGACGAACACCCCGAAGACCTCGGGGCTACCCGCCAGGTGGCGCACCGAGAACGGGCTCTCCGCCGGTGCCACGAAGCTCACCTCGACTGGCTTCTCACTCGGCTCGGCACCGAGCGTGCGTGTCTGGTCGGCCCAACCGATTTGCAGCTTGTCACCCGGTGCGAGCCGCACCGCGATGGTCCAACGCATCTGCTGCCCCCGCGGCCAGCTCCCGCCTTTCAGCTCGAGGCGCGCGGTCGCGCCCGCAGTCGGGATCGTACGCTGACCACCGTAGCCGAAGACGCCATCCATGACGCGCGCACGCTGCGCAGGCAGGATCGGCTGATGACGCCAGCGACCGCTGGTCTCGACTCGCACCGAGCCATGCCGATAGGCGCCCAGGCCCACGTGAACGAAACCGGGGCCTCCTGCGCCAGCGACCTCGAAGAGTCGCGCGCGCACACGCTCCGTCATGAAGTCGGCGGCCGTATGCGAATCGCCCAGCCAGAGGACGCGAACGGGCGTGTCCCGCTCGGCCCGGGCCAACGCCTCCAGCTGCTCGTAGAATGGCCCGAGCTCCGGAAGGCCGCGGCGGATCGGACGGAGCGGAGTGGCTGCTCCGGAGCCCGACGGGACGCCTGCGGGTGCCGCCGCAGAAGGAGGGTCGGATGGAGGCAGTGCTTCGGGCAGAGAACCCAAAGACCCCTGCAGCGGCCCCTGAGACGGAGCGGCTGCGCCCGCGCTCGTCGAGTTCGCCGGCGAAGATCCCGGCGGACCCACGCGCTGAGCGGAAGGCTGGGAAGGAGGACTTTCGGACGACGGCCGCAGCGAAGGCTCGGTTGGTGACACCGAGCCCTCCCGGGCCGGGGCCCCGCAAGAAAGCAGCAGCAAGCCGCAGCCCAGCGCCGTGCGCAGCGCTCTCACGTTTCCGCGCCTGCCCCGCCAGCCGTCCCGTCGACGGCGTCGATCAAGCGGTCGACCAGCTCACGCGGAGAGGGATCGAGCAGCTCCGGAAAAAGCTCGAGTGCGGTCGTACGCTCGAATTCGAGATCCCAACCGGCCACCACGCGGCGCTCGGGCTCGGCCACGTCGTCGAACGGCGTTCGACGTGAGCGAGGCCTCGAACCAGGCAAAGGCGGAAGGAACTCCCGATCTTTTCGCTCGCCGATCCAATCGAGCAATTCGAGTGAGCTGGGGGCGTTCACGTCCACCAGGTTGGCCGTCGACACGCGCTGGGCGCGCCACGAGGCCAGTAGTGCACGAGCGACGCGCTCACTCGTTTCGAGGCGAACGGTCTTCGGTTCGAGCCAGATTTCGCTGCGTGCTGGCGCACGCTCGACGGCGGCCACCAGCTGAGCGAGCGCGGAATCGGCGAACGAGCGACGGCGCCCTGCCTCACCTTGCAAGGGCGCACTGCGCACGACGGCCAACGGAGCCAAGCTCGCGGCGTGCCGCACGATGCGCTCCGCCACGGCACAGACCTCGTCGTGCGGGTGAGCGAAGCTCTGGCCGACGCGCAGCTCCCCCTCGCCGACCCGGCCACGTGCCGAGCCGAACACGAACAGCGAGGACCAGAACAG
>DATIDO010000650.1:0-3809 GCA_035456245.1 Polyangiaceae bacterium | reverse complement strand
TGGCTGGGTGAAGAACCGCCCCGACGGTTCGGTCGAGATCCTGGCCGAAGGCGAAGAGTTGAGCATCCGCGAGCTGCATGGCTGGGCACAGAAGGGCCCGAGCGCAGCACGAGTGGATCGGGTGGAGACTCGTTGGCGAGGCTACACCGGCGAGTTCGCCGACTTCCGCATCGTCGAATGAGCGGGCTGCGAACCAGGCCCGGCCAGGGGCTGGGCGCACTCGCCTCGACCCTGCGACTGGCGGCGCGACCGGCGATGCACCTGGCGGCGCGACCGGCGATGCGCCAATCCCCACAGAAGCGGAAGCGGTGGGCGATGCTTCTGTCGGCGACCTGCCTCTCCACCGCGAGCGGCCTCGCCGCGGCGGCACCTGCCCAGGCCGACACCCAGGACGATCGGGAGACCCAGGCCCAGGCGCCGGTCCGCCCGGCCGAAATGCCCCTCTCGCTCCTGCCCGAGCCACCCGCGCTCGAGCTGCCTCCACCACGCCCGGCCGCACTCGAAGCGCTGGACGGGGTGCTCGCCCGACTCGTCTCGGGTGAGCCCGCCGCACGGGAGCAGGCCCTCGGCGAGCTCTTGGAAGCACGCCCGGACTGGGTCGGCGCCCTCTCGCGGCGCATGGATCGAGTAGCCGAACGCTCCGACAAGAGCGCCATGCGGGCACTCCTCGAGCGGCTGCGTAGCCGCGCCAAGGATCGCGGTAGCGAGGACGATTCCAAGGCCGACTACCTCGCGCTCGTGTTGGAGTCGCCGGCCTCCGACTCACAGACCTGGACCGATCTCACGCAGACGCTCGCCATCATGCGCATGCTGCGCCACATCGGCACGGCCGAGTCCGCTCGGGAGCTGATCCGCGTCTACGTCCGCTTCGGTGACTTCCTGCGCATCGCCGTCCAACGCGAACTGGATGGGTTGGGCGACCGCCAGGTCGCGGCCCTGTACGAGGCGCGTCGGCACCCCGCACCCAAGATCGCCAGCTGGGCCGAGAAACGCCTCGATCTCCTGGGAAAGGCCATTCCGCGCGAGGCAGTGCGCACCGACGATGCGGCTGCGCTCTCGGATGTCTTGGTTGCGCTCGGTCGGAGCCGCGATCCGGACGCGGGTCGCATCTTGATCAGCTTCGCTGCCAGTGACCGCTCGCAGGTTCGTATGGCAGCTCGCCAAGGCATCACCGCGCTCGGCGAGGTGGGCAGCTGGTCGCTGCGTGACGCGTACCAGGACACCACGGGCAAGAGCGCGCCGCGCGATTGGAGCTGGAAGCGCACGGCGCGCGAGCTCTTCACCGAGTTCGACCGCTCGCGCACCGCCAAGGAATTCGAGCTGTTCGAGGCCGCGCAGAAGGCCGAGAAGGAGGGGCGCTGGGAGGAAATGCGCCAGGGCTACGACCAGGTGCTCACCTGGAGTCCCCTCTTCGAGCAGCGCGAGAAGATGGCCCCCGGCTACATGAAGTACGCCGAGCAGGTGCGGAGCTCGAACCCCGAAGCCGCCATTGCGGCCTACCGACGCGTCGAACGCATCGCCTCGGAGCTCGCCCTACGCAACCGTGCCGAGAGCCTGCGGCATACGCTCGAGGCGCGCGCCCTCGAAGCGAGCGGTGTGGTCGATCGCGGCTTGCTCGACAAAGCCCTGGCGCTCGATGCCGACAACGACCTGGCGAGCGACGCACTCGAGCGCGCGGCCGTCGCGCCCCACGGTCTCTCCGACCGCACGCGCTATCTCCTCGCCGCGGCCGTCGCAGCGTTGGGCCTGAGTGGCTCGGCCTGGATCGGCTGGAGCGCCTGGCGCAGGCGGCGGGAAGATCCCGGCGGGGCTCCCCCGCCCGACGCCGACGAAACCGAGAATGACGACGGCCAGGACGCGGCCGAGGACGGCGACAGGAATGCCGACGGCGACGGGGATGTGGACGGCGACGAGGCCAGCGAGGACCAGAACGCCGCTGCGGATGACGGCGGTGCTGACGACGGTGCTGCCGACAGCGACGACGCCAGCGAGAGCCAGGACGCTGCCAACGACGACGGCGATGCCGACGACGGCGATGCCGACGACGCTCTCGAGCGAAACCCCAAATGAACGAAGGGCCCGCGGTCTCTCGACCGGGGCCCTCCTCGACTACCCAGAGCGGGCGGTCTTACTCGCTCGCAGCGGCCTTGGCCTTCTTGGCCTTCGGCTTCGCTTCGGCTGCCTCGGCGGCAGGCTCGTCACCGCTCACGAGCTCGATGATCGAGATCGGAGCGTTGTCACCACGGCGGTTGCCCACCTTGATGATGCGGGTGTAGCCGCCGGGACGATCCTTGAAGCGCGCCGCCAGCTCGACGAACACCTTCTCGATCAGGTCGACACGCTTGGCGCTGTCGCCTGCACCGGTCACGGCGAAGCGCTGGAGGAACTTGGCCACCTGCTGCTGCGCAGCCTGACGGCGTGCGCGGTCAGCCAGGCTCAGCTTGTCGTGGGGCGTGTACGCCACGGCACCCAGGCGGCGAGCCTTGGTGATCACGCGCTCCGCCACGCGGCGCAGCTCCTTGGCCTTGGCGTCCGTCGTCTCGATACGCTCGTGAGCGATCAAGTTGGCGGTGAGGGCGCGCAGCATGGCGCGCCGATGGCTCGAATTGCGGCTGAACTGCCGTCCCGAATTGCCGTGTCGCATCTGTCTCTGTCCTAACTAGTGGAAGTCTTCGTGCCCGGTCGACGGCTCAGCCGCCGGACTGCTGCGCCTTCCAGCGCTCGAGCATCTGCGGCCAACCCTCGAGCTTCATGCCGAGCGAAAGGCCCATGGTGGAGAGGATCTCCTTGATCTCCTTCAGCGACTTGCGGCCGAAGTTCTTGGTCTTGAGCATGTCCTGCTCGGTGCGCTGCACGAGCTCACCAATCAGCTGGATGTTGGCGTTCTGCAGGCAGTTGGCCGAACGGACCGACAGCTCCAGCTCGTCGACCGAGCGGAACAGGTTCTCGTTCAGGGGCGTGTCCTCGCCACCGGGCGCCGAGTAGGCCGTGTCTTCGGTCTCCTCGAAGTTGATCCAGATGCTCAGCTGCTCCTTCAGGATCTTGGCGGCGTAAGCCACCGCGTCCGTGGGCTTCACGGCGCCGTTGGTGAAGACCTCGAGGATCAGCTTGTCGTAGTCGGTGACCTGGCCGACGCGCGCGTTCTGCACGGTGTAGTTCACCTTGCGGATCGGGGAGAACAGGGCGTCGATTGGCACCGTGCCGATCGGCATGGTGGGCGTCTTGTTGCGCTCGGCGGGCACGTAGCCACGGCCGACGCCGACGGTCAGCTCCATCGACAGCGGACCCTTCTTGTCCAGGCTGGCGATGACGTGATCGGGGTTGAGAACGGTCAGGCCGTCGACCAGCTTGATGTCACCAGCGGTGACGACGCCCGGGCCTTCCTTCTCGAGGCGCACGGTGTACGTGCGGGGAGCCTCGGCGCGGAAGACGACCTCCTTGAGGTTCAGGATGATGTCCGTGACGTCCTCGACCACGTCGGGGATGGTCGTGAACTCGTGCAGGGCGCCATCGATGCGCACCGCCGTGATGGCGGCACCCTGGAGCGAAGCCAGGAGCACGCGGCGCAGGCTGTTGCCAATCGTGATGCCGAAGCCGCGCTCGAGCGGCTCACACACGAAGCGGCCGTAGAAGTCGGTCGACGACTCCGGATCGATCTGGATGGCCTTGGGGCGGATCAGATCACGCCAGTTACGACTCATCATTTGCGTACCCATCGCTGTCTCCTTTTCTCTCGGCTGCGGCCCCTGCTGGGCTCCTGGTTCGCGCGACCGTCACGGGCCAACCGGGGAATCCGCTCCCCGAGCTCC
>DATIDO010000649.1:0-2411 GCA_035456245.1 Polyangiaceae bacterium | reverse complement strand
CAGGTGGGTGCTCTCGCCCCACGAGCCGCGGTCGGTCCTGCTCGCGGTTGTCGGACTCCAAGATGTTTTCGTGCTCGTCGATGAAATAAGCAGTCCAGCTCGGTTGCTTGGCGTCGACCGGCCAGGCGTAGGCGACGAAGCGGCGCTCGGCGAGCTCGTCGTCCACCTGCTCGGTGCCACGTCCACCGAGTCCGCCGCCAGCGAGCGGCAGACACATCAGGTAGTAGTAGCCGGATTCTTCGGAGACCGGTCCGTTCGCCGTGCTGGTGCGCGGGGCGTAGCGGAGAGCCAGAGGAGGCGTGTCGAGGCCCTTCGGTAGGCGGCGGCTCGGTGCCCCGGCCAGCTCGGCCAGCGAGGCCGCGCTGCCGATGTGGTCTGCGTCGGGATCGATCGAGGCCATGCGGCGCATGGCGTCCTGCGCTGTCGAGAGTTCTCGCAAAAAGGACACGGCGCGTCCGCCGCTGGCTCGCCCGTGCGCCTCGATGATGCCGGGCAAGGCCTCGCGCAGGATGAAGCGGTAGAGCCCGAACGAACACGCGAGCAGGCTGAGGCACAAGGCCCCGAGCAGCCACGACTTACGGGGGTGTTGGAGGCGGGTCAGCGCGGCGAGGGCAATCACCAGGACCAGCAGGGCGAAGACGGCGAGCCGCGTCTCGAAGGCGCTGGCCAGGCCGAGCGCACAGGCAATGACGAACCAGGGGAGGGAGCGTTTCATCGAGGAATGGCAGGGCCCGGTGAGGCCAGTAGGAAAGGCTGGCCCTGGCCGCGGCGGGCTCGGGCGCTGCCCCGCTTCATCTCGGCGCGGACGGCACGAAGATAGAGGGGCGGATCGATCTGCATGGTGTGGCGGGCCGAGGAGACGTAGCGCTCGTGCACCACTCGCCGCTGCGCGGCGAGCTGCCGATCCAGTTCGGGCGCCTCGGGGAGCGAATACCGTCCCGACAAGTGCTCGACGATCCAGCGGGCCTGCAGCTCGGCGATGGGCATGATGGCCCCGATCGTCTGAGCCAGCCCCACGAAGAAGGCGTTGCGGTGCGTGGGATGGAACACGCGATGAAAGAGCGGCAGCTCGTTCCCCTGGGCGGCGATGTGCTCGGCCTCGAAGAAGGGCAGCTCCACACGGTAGCCGGTGGCGAAGACGATGGCGTCGATGGAGTCGCTGCGGCCGTCGCTGAACACGACCCGCTCGCCCTCGAAGCGCTCGATGGCGGGTCGTATGCCGACGCTTCCAGCCTTCACCAAAGCCGGCAGGTTCGACGAAAGCGTCGGGTGCGCCTCGCCGATCAGGTGATCCGGTTCGGGCAGGCCCCAATCCCGCATGCGCCCGAACCAGAGACGGAAGAGCGTGGTGACGATGCGCCGCCGCAAGCGCGCGGGCAGCCAGTGGGGGACCAGAGTGCCCTGATCGGCTGGCTTTCCCAGGATGTACTTGGGGATGACCCAGGCGCCGCGGCGCGTGGACAGCAGGACCTGGGCCGCCGCTCCGGGGCCAGCCAGCTCGCAGGCCACATCGACGGCGCTGTTTCCGATCCCCACGACCAACACCCGGCGTTGTCGCAGGTCGAGCGGCGTCGTGGGGTCCCGGTAGGCGTGGGAATGCAGAATCGATCCGCTGAACTGCCCAGGAGGAAACGGGCTCGGTAGCGAGGGGGCCCAATGGTGCCCATTCGCGACCACGACGGCGTCGAAGCGTTCGGTTCGCCGCGACCCTTCTGCCAGTGAATGCAGGGTGACAGCGTAGCCGCCACCTTCGAGCGGCGCGCAGTGCTCGACCTCGGTTCGGAACCGGACGTGCCGCGTGAGCTCGAAGCGCTCGGCGTAGGCGTCGAAGTAACTCGCCACCTGTTCGTGCCCTGGGTAGTCCGGAGTCCCCGCGGGCCAGGGGAAGTCGGTCAGCTCCATGGCCCGCGCCGAAGTGTTGATCGCCAGGGAGCGGTACGCGGCGCTCCTGCCGTTGTCGTTTTCGTAGACCCAGAGTCCGCCGACCCGACTGCCCAGCTCGAAGGCCGTGCAGTCGAGGCCCGCCTCCAGCAACGCACGGAGGGTCACCAGCCCGGAGATCCCGGCGCCGATGACACAGACGCGAGGACGGGTGCCGGGGGGGCCTTCGGCCCGTTTTGGGGGGGGAGTCGGAACGGGGGCGTTCACGGGCGCGCGAGCCTGCCACTTTCCCGCTGGTGCGGAAATGCTTCCGTTTCCCCTGGCCTCTCGCCAGGGCTAGACTGGGAAAAGTGAGCGAGTCGACTGATCGAGGCCGCGAAGAGTTCCTCTCCGAGGCACAGGACATCATCGAGGCGTTCTCACGCAATCTGCTCTCGCTCGACGCCTCGTTCAAGAAAGGCGCCACCGAGCCGGCGCTCCTGAACGAGGGGTTCCGCGCAATCCACACCCTGAAGGGGTTGGCCTCCTTG
>DATIDO010000648.1:0-2744 GCA_035456245.1 Polyangiaceae bacterium | reverse complement strand
AGCGTGCGCGTCGACCATGGCGAACTGGACTCGGCCATCCCCGATGGCTCGCCGCGGCTCTTTGCCACCAGCTTGGCGTCTACCATCTACAAGCTACCGAACACGGCAGCGCGCAAGCTCGGCTACGTTCGCTTGGGGCAGCCGGTCGCCCGAGATGCCGAGCCGGTGAAGGGCAGCGGTTGCCAGGGTGACTGGTATCGGATCTACCCGGTCGGCTTCATGTGCACCGCGGACACCACGACCGACGCCGAGCATCCTCTGGTGCGAGCGGCGGGTCCCGGACCCGATCGCACCAAGCCCATGCCGTATCGTTACGGCTTCGTGCGGGCCACCTCGCCCCAGTACGTCCGGCTCCCCAACAAGAAGCAACAATTCGAGCGCGAAGCCGAGCTGGAACAGCATCTGGCTCGCTTTGCCGATCCTTCGGGCGACATCGAGTCCCTCGAGCTGGGCGCCAACGACGTCGCGCTCGACGCTCGTGGTGTGGCCGTACCGGGCCTCGCGCTGCCCGCGGGCCAGAAGACGTCGAAGCAGATGTCGATCGCCGAGCTGTTCGGTGGCTCGGCCGAGCACGACGGTGTCCCTTTCTGGCTGGACGGGGGAAAGCGGCTCATTCCCAACGTCGCGGACTACAAGGTAACGGACGCCGACCTGTTCGCAGGGCGCGTCAATCGTCACACCGGTCTCTCGTTCGTCGGTACCTTCAACGCCAAAGACGCCGACTTCGAGCGGCGCTTCGGCGTCACGGTCGATCTGCGTTTGATCCCGACCAGCAAGGTGAAGCCCGATGGCGCCTCGCCGTTCCATGGCATCGAGATCCCGCCGGACTTCCACTTTCCTTTCGCTTTCGTGCTGAAGCGAGACGTCACGCTCTTCAAGTTGATCGCCGACAAGGACGAGGCGCGACCCGCTGAGCCTGCTCCGCGCCGCGCTCTCGTCCCGCTCAGCGGCAACGCCCGGATCAAGGCCGGGCGGCGCTACTACCAAACGCTCGGGGACAAGACTCGTTGGCTCTCCGATCAGGACATCGGCATCGTGCACCAGCCCGATGTGTGGCCGGATGCGGCGAACCAAGGCGAGAAGTGGATCGATATCTCGATCGGCCAGCAAACGCTGGTTCTCTACGAGGGCAAGGTTCCGCGCTACGCCACGCTGATCTCGTCGGGCCGCGATCGCTTCGGCGATCCCAAGAAGGACCACACCACGCCGCTGGGTGACTTCCGCTTGCAGAGCAAGCACGTGGCGGCCGCCATGGACTCGAACGAGAACTCGACCGTTTCCGGCGGGCAGCGTTCCGCAGCACCCGAGCTCGACGAGGAAGGCCGCGCTACCGTCGAGCGCTTGAAGAAGGCGCGCGCGGCCGGCCAGAAGCTCTCGGCCGAGGACGAGCGCCGCTGGAAGAACGTGGAGAAGGGACGCCACCCGGAGTACGGCGTCACACGCCGCCGCGGCTCGACCACGTTCGAGCTGCGCGACGTACCCTGGATCCAGTACTTTTCGGCTGGATTCGCGCTTCACGGCGCCTACTGGCACGACGTCTTCGGCCTTCCGCGCAGCCACGGCTGCGTGAACCTCGCACCCATCGACGCCCGGCTGGTGTTCGAGTGGACCGATCCTCCGGTCCCGAGCGGATGGCACGGGGTGAACATCGGCGAGGACATGGGCAAGGGCACCGCCATTCACATCCGCCGCTGAGCTGTACCGCGCTGGGCTGGAGCGCGCTGAGCTGTACCGCGCCGAGCCATGCCGCGCTGAGAACCAGCTGAGCCCGCGGAACCGCTCCGCTTGCACCTTTGTGTCGATACGGAACGGCCAGCCGCTCGTGTGACTGCGGCACCGCTTCCGGCCGTTGACGAGGTGTGACGACTTCTGGCTCCGCTAGCGGTCATGCACTCGCGTCGCCCCTCGCTGCGTTTCGTCGGTTCGGTCTGGATTTCGTCACTCGTGGCCAGCTGTTGCCTCATGGCCGCAGCCTGCGGCTCCGAAGCGGATGGTGCCGATGGGGTGGGGGGTGAGGCGAATGCGTCCGGCGGCTCGACTGGCACAGGCGGCGAATCCCAAGGCACTGCGGGCGCTCCCGGCGACACCTGTGAAGAGCGCTCCGGACCCCTCGAAGTCGCGGTGACCGGGGTCGCCGTGAGCAACACCTCGGGTGCAGCACCAGCCAAGGGCGATAGGCTGCGCTTGCGATTCAGCGTGACGGCGAGCGGCACCGGAGGACGCGTGGTCCGACTCCAGCCGCACCTCACGTCGCTCCGTTTCAGCGACTACGTCGACGTACCGTTGGGCCAGGTCGAGGCGACACTTTGCGCCGGCACCAGCCAGCTCGAGCTGGAGGTGGGCCCGTTCCTGGACGACGAGGCGCAGGGAAAGCATTTCGCCATCGGCTCGGGAGACTACGTTCTGAGCCGCGTCGACGTGACGGCGGGCGACGAGGCGAGCAGCGTGGAGGAGCTACCCGGCTCCGAGTTCAGCGTGGCCACCAGCGGCGCGCTCCTGGTCCCCGTGCTCTACGAGGACAGCTACCTCGGCAGCATCCAAGGGCTCACCACCTCGACCGTCGAGGAGTACCTGAGCCAGGCCTTCACCCGCCCCACCCGAGTCTTCACCCCGAGCAGCGCCGATCCGGACGGCGCTGGCGCGAACGTGGACTACGCGAACGGCTTCGACGAAATGATGGGGACCACGCATCACTTTCGGCCGTTTTCGGGCTTTCCCGGCGAGACGACCACGACCGACGGCTG
>DATIDO010000647.1:0-7064 GCA_035456245.1 Polyangiaceae bacterium | reverse complement strand
CTGGCGCTGTCTCGGCGGGCACGGCTTCGGCGGCGCTCGGTGCCTGCGCTGCTTCGTTCGGGGCAGGATCAGGCTGGGCGTGAGCGTGGCAGCAGGAATGGGTCGGTTCTGAACTCACGGCGGAAAACCTAGCGGGAAATCGGGTCGAGAGGAGGCCACCCGGCGAGTGGCCGTGTCCATCTGGGCACGAGCGGCCCCCACGTGACCCAGTTGCGTGCATTCTCTGCCCGAAACAGCCAGCGGTCCCATCGCACCAAATCCCAGGGACCGGTGGCACACCGCTTGCTCTCTCGCAGCGCATGCGATGGACGCTTCTCTTGGCAGCAGGTGGCTCGGCCCTTTTGGTCGGATGGGTGGGCCATCACTGGTTGGGTGCCCGCGCCTTCGGCGGCTCGGGACTCACTGACGCGGAGCAGCTCTCGACCGCTGCGTCAGCTGCCAACGCGGCTTCTTCCAGCCCACGAAGCGACGAACCACGCACTGCCGACGACACTACCAAGGAGGCATCTTCGACCGCCGCCGCCGCGCGCGAGTCCACGCTCACCCGCAAGATCGAGACACCTCCGCTCACCGGCACCACGAATCTGCTGCTGATTGGCCTCGATCGACGCCCCGGCGAACGCGGCCTGGGCCGGCCGGACACCATCGTCGTCGCGGCGCTCTCCAAGGAAACGAACCATCTGGGCCTGATCAGCATCCCGCGCGACCTCTACGTCGACATCCCGGAGCATGGCCCCGACCGCATCAACTCGACCTACGCCGTAGCGCTACGCCTTCACCAGAAGCCCGCCGATCTGCTCGCCCGTGTCATCACGGACACGCTGGCGTTGCCGATCCACCACACCATCGTCGTCGATCTGGGGGCCTTCGAGCAGTTGGTCGACGCACTCGACGGCGTCGACGTCGACGTCCCCTGCCCCATCGTCGATGACTTCGTCGATCCCCGCACCGAGAACGGGCGTCGCCTCCTCGACGTGCCCGAAGGCCTGGTCCACATGGACGGCATCACCGCGGGCCTCTATGCGCGCTCGCGCCACGGTCGCTCGGATTGGAACCGCGCTCGCCGCCAGCAAGCGATTCTGTTCGCCATCAAGCGCAAGGCGCAGAGCATGAGTGGGCTCTGGCGCTTGCCCGAGCTGCTCTCGACACTCGAACAGTGGATCCAGAGCGATCTGTCGCGCGCCGAGGCGCTCTCGCTCGTGACCTCGCTCGCCGGGCTGGCGCGCGAGGACATCCACGGCTTGGTCTTTTCACCACTCGAGGCCGTGCCGACGCGGCTCGACTCCGGGAAGCAGGTGCTGGTTCCCGAACCCGAAGCGATCACGCGCGCCTTGGGTCAGCTGTTCGCCGCACCTGCACCCGGCACGCCGCCGGAGCACGCTGCGTGCTTCGAACGACGGGCCGCGCTGAACTGAAGGCCCGAACTGACGGGCCGCGCTCGACGGACGGCCGCGCTCGACGGACGGCCGCGCTCGACTGAGTACCCCGCCGAGCTCAACCCGTGCGGTCGTCGTTCCGACCCGCCGAGCGGCCCTTGCCGCCCTCGTTCTTGCCGCGCCCCTCGAGCTTCTTCTCCAGATCGGGCACGACGCGAGCGATACGCTTCTCGACCAGCTCGCGCACCAGGCGCCACAGGCCCTCCTCGTCGGAGACCTCGCTCAAGAAGCCGAGCGGCAGCTGGAAGCCGCCCATGTCGGAGCGACCGCCACCGTAGGGACGCCCCTCGGGATCGCTACCGAAGGCGTTCTGCATGAAGAGCGCCGGATCGACGCTGGCGCGGCTGGTGCGCAGGGAGCCGTCCACGCGATCCTCGACGATGCCGTAGACCAGCACCGTGTCGATGTCTTCGCGCCGCATGATGAAGTCGGCTGCCGTGGGGATGGCGTCGCGGTTCAGAGCCGTGACGCGGCCCACGCCGGCGATGGCGAAGTCGCGAATCACCTCCAAATCGCGCAGGGCGCGACCGACGGCCTCCATCGTCTCGGCGGTCATGCTGCGGCGGCCGATGCGGCTCAAGGTCTCCGCGTCGCAGTAGGGCTTCAGGTAGGCGGCCGCGCGGAAGTCGGTCGGCGTGGCGAAGGCGAAGTCGTCGGTGTCCGTCTGGATGCCGAAGAACATGCCCGTAGCGACGGCGGTGTCGTCGGCGCCATCGGCTCCGAGCGGCGCCAGTCCCTGCTCGGAGTACTCGGCGTAGATGGTGGCCGTGGCGCCCACGTCGTGACGGATGTCGACGAACGGCGCCTTGGGCAGAATTTTTGGCCGATGGTGATCGACTACCGTCAGGAGCTCGATCGAGTCGGGGACCTGAATGGTCGACTCGTAGTAGCTGGCATCGACCAGCGAGAGGTAGCCGAAGTCGGCCAGGTCCTCGCCCTTCTCGATGCGAACCAAGGGCACGCCGAGCAGCTTCACCAGCGCGCGGTTCTCGCCGCGCGACAGCGGCAAGGCGTGAGCGATCGTCGCCGAGATGCCCAGCCGGTCACAAATGCGGCGATGGGCCAGCGCGCTGCCGATGGCGTCCGGATCGGGGTGCCCCGCCAAAAGAATGACGTGGGGCTTGTCGGTCGCCTGGGAGAGCACTTGCTCGAGTCTCTGCGCGCGTGCGACCGCGCTCTGCTTACCATTCGTCACTGCCTGTACGTCGGACATCCTGAGTCCCGGCTCCTATACCGGGGAAGGGGCGGCCGGTTGGAACCGACCTCGACCCTGGAGAAGTGCGGATCGTCTGCGCTTTACCACTTGGGAAAGGCGAAGAAAAACGCCGGGCGTAGGGGGATGTGCGCCTGCCCCGGCGCGGGAGCCGGTAGCGGTGGGGTGGCCCCCCTGGGCCAGCCACTCCGGGCGATGGGTCGGGGACCGGTCGAAATTGCCGGCGCAGCCCACTTTTCCTTGACTGAAGGCCTGGGACTGGGCACCTTTCTGGTCCCATGCAGTCCGTGGCCTACCGCACGACTTCCCCCGCGAGCGTCCGCTCGGCCGGGATCGCGCGCGCCCTGGGCGTAGTAGGTGGCATCGTAATCGTCGATCTCCTCGGAGTATCGGCGCGGGCTGCCTGATTTTCGGATACGGACACGAAAAATCGCACCCCGCGCCCTCAAGGCCGCGGGGTTTTTTGCTATTCCCCCTCCCCCTCTCGTCTTTCGACCCCTGCTACGGGCGCTCGCCGCCCCCACCCAGCCGAAGAACCAATGGAACCTGCCCACTCGAACCCCTCCACCGACCCCAGCGCCGGTCGTCCCACGGCCGAGCCCCGTCAGCTGACCGGCTCCGAGATCCTCTGGGATGCTCTCGTGAACCTGGGGGTGGATGTCGTGTTCGGTTACCCCGGCGGCGCGATCATGCCCGCCTACGACGCGATGATTAAGTACCCCATCCACCACGTGCTGGTGCGCCACGAGCAGGGCGCCGCGCACATGGCGGACGGCTACGCACGCGTCAGCGGTCGCGTCGGTGTGTGCGTCGCTACCTCGGGTCCCGGCGCTACCAACCTGATCACCGGCATCGCCACGGCGATGATGGACTCGACGCCGATGGTTGCCATCACCGGCCAGGTCCCCTCGGGCCTGATCGGCAGCGACGCCTTCCAGGAAACCGACATCACCGGTGTCGCGCTGCCCGTCACCAAGCACAGCTTCTTGGTCACTCGCCCCGAGGACATCGCTCAGGCGCTGAAGGAAGCCTTCTACATCGCCAACTCGGGTCGCAAGGGCCCCGTCTTGGTCGACATCACCAAGGACGCTCAGCAGAAGAGCTGTCTGTACTCGTTCGACGCCTCCCCGGTGAAGCTGCCCGGCTACCGCCCGGAGCCCGAGCTGGTTCCCGGCTCGATCCAGCAGGCCGCCGCCATGATCGCCGCCGCCAAGCAGCCCGTGCTGTTCTGTGGCCACGGCGTGATTCAAGGCAACGCCACCGAAGAGCTGCTGGCGCTGATCGACAAGACCAAGATCCCGGTGGCCGCGACGCTGCTGGGCCTGGGCGGCTTCCCCGCCACCCACCCGCACGCCCTGGGCATGATGGGTATGCATGGTGAGGCATGGGTGAACCAGGCCATCCAGGAGTCCGATCTGCTGATCGCCGTCGGCATGCGCTTCGACGACCGCGTGACCGGCAACCTGAAGACCTACGCGCCCAACGCCAAGAAGATCCACATCGAGCTGGATACGGCCGAGATCAACAAGAACGTCCGCGTCGATCTGCCGCTGGTCGGTGACTGCAAGGCCATCCTGCGTCAGCTGCTGCCGGCGGTGAAGGCGCCCAGCATCGAGGCTTGGCTGGCGCACATCGGCGACATGAAGGGCGAGAGCGCCGTGATCGACATCCAAGAGCTGCCCGACAACGGCAAGCTGTACGCCGCCCACGTCATCCACGATCTGTGGAAGCTGACGGACGGCAAGGCCATCGTCGTGACCGACGTCGGCCAGCACCAGATGTGGGAGGCTCAGTACTACAAGCACGACTTCCCGCGCCGCCTGGTGACCTCCGGTGGCCTGGGCACCATGGGCTTCGCCCTGCCCGCCGGCATCGGCGCCAAGTTCGGCAAGAAGGACGCCGAGGTTTGGGTGATCGCCGGTGACGGCGGCGTGCAGATGACGGCCGCCGAGCTGACCACGATCGCCCAGGAGGGCATCAAGGTGAACCTGGCCATCATCAACAATGGCTACCTGGGCATGGTGCGGCAGTGGCAGCAGTTCTTCTACGGTGGGCGCTACGTCGCCACGCCGATGAAGAGCCCCGACTTCGTCAAGCTCGCCGATGCGCACGGCCTGCTCGGCCTGCGCGCCACCACGCGCGCGGAGGTCAACGAGGCAGTGAAGCGCGCCCGCGCGCACGACGGCGCCGTGGTCATCGACTTCCGCGTCGAGCAAGAAGACTCGGTGTACCCGATGGTGCCGGCCGGAGCGGATCTGCACGACATGATCCGTCGCCCCAAGCGCGAAGCCACCGAGCACAACCCGATTTACGAGACCGGAGAAGACAAGTGAACGCCCCGATCCTGCGCACCTTCGTCGCCTACGTCGAAGACAAGCCCGGCGTGCTGAACCGCATCGCCTCGCTGTTTCGGCGCCGCAACTACAACATCGTCTCGCTCAACGTCGGGCGCACCCACGAGGAAGGCGTGTCACGCATGACCTTCCAGATGGAGGCCGACGACGACTCGGCCATGCGCATCGAGGCCAACCTGTACAAGATGGTCAACGTGCTCTCGATCGAGGACCTGACCCAGGTGCAGCGGGTCGTGCGCGATCTGGCCTTGATCAAGGTCGCCGCCACGCCGGAGCGGCGCGGTGAGGTGTTGCAGCTGGTCGACATCTTCCGCGCTCGCGCGGTCGACGTGAGCCCCGAGACGCTGACGGTCGAGATCACCGGCGACCAGGACAAGATCCAGGGCATGGTCAACGCTCTGCGTCCCTTCGGCATCCTGGAGATGGTGCAGACGGGCACCGTGTCGATGAGCCGTGGCCCCCAGGGGCGCGCAGCCCAGGTCGCCCACTCACCGTCGGGCACGCCCCAAGCCAGCCGCTTGGTCGCCGCCGAGTGAGCGGCCCGAGTAGAAGCCGCCCGAGTAGAAGCCGCCGAGTGAAAGCCGAGCGCAAAAGCCGAGAACGCCGATGATCAACGCGAAAGACTACGTCCGCATCTTCGACACGACGCTGCGCGACGGGGAACAATCCCCGGGCGCCACGATGACCTCCGACGAGAAGCTCGAGGTCGCCCGTGGTCTTTCGCGGCTCGGCGTGGACGTGATCGAGGCTGGCTTCCCGGCGGCGTCTCCCGACGACCTGGCGGCGGTCAAGCGCGTGGCCCAGCTGGTCGGCAACGAAGTCCCGGAGGGGCGCCCCGAGCGCCCCCGCGCCGACGGCAGCTGGTCGATCGAGCCGCCGATCATCGCCGGCCTGGCCCGCGCCACCGAGAAGGACATCGACAAGGCGTTCGAGGGGGTTCGCTTGGCCAAGCACCCCCGCATCCACACCTTCCTCGCCACCTCGCCCATTCATCGCGAGCACAAGCTGCGCATGAGCAAGGAAGAGGTCGTAGCCAAGGCGACCAAGATGGTCGCCTACGCTCGCTCGCTGTGTGACGACATCGAGTTCAGCCCCGAGGACGCGGGCCGCACCGAGCCCGAGTTCCTGTACGAGGTGCTGGGGGCCGTCATCGAAGCAGGCGCGACCACGCTGAACATCCCGGACACCGTCGGCTACACCCTGCCGCACGAGTTCGGTCAGCTGATCGCCGGCATCAAGCAGAACGTACGCGGCATCGAGAAGGCAGTGATCTCCGTTCACTGTCACAACGATCTGGGCCTGGCCACCGCCAACGCCCTGGCCGGCATCCTCAACGGCGCCCGTCAGGCCGAGGTGACCATCAACGGCATCGGCGAGCGCGCCGGCAACACCGCGCTCGAGGAGGTCGTCATGGCGCTCGCGACGCGCCGGGCGGTCTTCGGGCTGCGCACCGGGATCGACACGACCCAGATCGCCACCGTGAGCCGCCTCGTCAGCGCGGCCACTGGCTTCAACGTCCAGCCGAACAAGGCGATCGTCGGCGCCAACGCGTTCGCGCACGAGTCGGGCATCCACCAGGACGGGATGCTGAAGCACCAGGAGACGTACGAGATCATGCGGCCCGAGATGGTCGGCGTCACGCAGACGCGGCTCGTCCTCGGCAAGCACTCGGGCAGGCACGCGCTCCGCAACCGGCTGGAGGAGCTCGGCTACCACCTCGACGAGGCCCAGCTCGCGGCGGCGTTCGCCAGCTTCAAGGCGCTCGCCGACAAGAAGAAGCACGTCACCGACCCCGACATCGAGGCGATCGTCTCGACCACGCGGGCGCAGGTCGAGGAGCTCTACACGCTCGACGCGCTCCAGGTCGCCTGCGGGACCACCGGCATGCCCACGGCCACGGTGCGCCTCCGCGGGCCGGACGGGGCGCTGCACGTCCGCGCCGCGATCGGCACCGGGCCGGTGGACGCCGCCTACCGGGCGATCGACGAGATCGTCCGCGTGCCGAGCAGCCTCCTTGAGTTCTCGGTCCACGCGGTGACCGAGGGCATCGACGCGCTCGGC
>DATIDO010000646.1:0-10912 GCA_035456245.1 Polyangiaceae bacterium | reverse complement strand
CCTGGGGTGGCTTCACCCGCTACTTCACCCCCCACCGCTCCGAAAACACCCGACTCCTGAACGCCTGGATCCTCGGTCAGCAGGGGGGGCCCCTCGAGCGGGCGGTCGACAGCTACGCCCCCCTCAGCTGCGGGGATCCCGAGCGCCTCTGCCCCGAATACGAGCGTCCCCGGCCCGACGGCCTGCACCCCGGGCCAGCGGGCCACGAGGTCCTGGGGCGCGCGCTCGCCGAGCAGGCCTTCGCGGATTGCGAGTGACCGCCCCCCGGGGCTAAGAGACGCCCACCATGGCCGCCGAGCCCTCCCGCCCCCCAACCAAGAAGTCCGGCAAGTCCGGTTCGTCGGCCAAGAAGCGCCCGGTAGTCGAAGAGCCCAGCGTGCTCAGCGGCCGCATGAACTGGGCCATGCTCCTGGTCATGGCGATGGTGTTCATCCCCATCAGCCCGCTCGGCAAGGTGATGGGCAAGAAGTCCCCCAAGTCGGAGGAGCGCGAGCACTGGGTAGCCGGCAAGACCGCCACCATCCACGTCACGGTCACCACCGCCGACTACGACAAATTGGCCTGCGCCGATCCTCGAACCAAGGACGGCTCGCACTGCGCCTACCAGAGCGAGAAGGATGCCTTCGCCCGCACGGCGAACGAGCCGCTCGACGACAACAAGCGCTCGGTGCTCCAGCCCTACCGCACCACCGACGGCCAACTGCTCTTCATGGCCGGCCTGTGGGCGCAGCCCACCGTGGCCATGCGCCTCCACGACGAGCCCGCTCGCGCCGTGGCCGAGACCAAGCTGGCTCGCTTCGTCGTGGCCTGCGAGGTCCAGTTCCTCGAGGAGTGGGAGAACCCCCTCCTGCGCTGGACCCCTCGCGAGCCCTGGAGCCGCCAGGGCAAGGCCATGGTCGCCACGCCGAAAAAGTGCGAGATCCTGAAGGATTCTCGCTCCTGAATCCCCGCTTCCAGCCAGAATTCCCCTGAATCTCCTGCCCTCGGCACCCCGCCCCGCACTCCTGCCCGTCAGATGGAGTTGACGAGCGGGGCTGCCAGTGCATACTTCGCCACCCCGTTTCGGAAAGACCCGCCATGACCACGGAAAGCACGCCCGCGCGCGGCAACATCATCGAGAAGCTCGAGTCCCAGTACCTGCGCACGGACCTGCCCCAGTTCCGCGTCGGCGACACGATCACGGTCAACTACCGCATCGTCGAGGGTGACAAGACCCGCGTTCAGGCCTTCAAGGGCCTCGTCATCAAGCGTCACCGCGCTGGCGCTCGCTCCACCATCACCGTTCGCAAGACCAGCTTCACGGTCGGTGTCGAGCGTACGTTCATCCTGCACTCCCCGCGCATCGAGTCGATCGAGGTCGAGGCCCGCGGTGTCGTTCGTCGTGCTCGTCTCTTCTACCTCCGCGACCTCACGGGCAAGAAGGCACGCGTCCGCGAGCAGAAGGACAAGTGAGCCGCGGCGGTCCTCACGGACCCCTCCTGGACGGCGCTGCCAGCAGTACAGCCCTTCATTAACCATCGACACGACCTTGCCCTCGGGCGGGGTCGTTTGCATTTCGGCCTTCGCCCGACTTGCGAGCGCCTGGTGCCGCCTAGCCGGTCTTCGCGCTGCGGCCGAGGTCGAGCTACTGGTCTTCGAGCTGCTGCCCTTGTGACTACCGCCCCCACGCCGGATGATGGCCACGAGGACAGGGTAGTGCGCGGACGACGATTCGGCTCGAAGCTGGGACTTTCCATGACGCTGCTACTGGCCGGCTCGGCCCAGGCGGCGCCAGCAGCACGCCTGCTGCGCATCGATCCGCGCACGGCGGTGAGCGACGGCAACCCCGTCGTCACCACCCTGCTCGATCTGAGCGAGAACCGCCGCTTGGGCGAGCTCCTGGCCCCCTGCGCCAGCCTGAGTGGTGACGCGCAGCTCGACTGCACCAGCGACGCGCTGGAGAAGCCGGGATCGCTGGCGGCACCCGTGCCGTTCCCGGAGAAGCAGGCGCTGTTCACGGTGAAGGTCGGTGAGACCGACGAGCCCGCTCCCTACCTGGGTCACACTCGCTTCGGTGAGACGCAGAACGAACCGGGCGTCGGCACGGCCTGGCTCATCGTGCTCGACGCCGACGCCCACGGCTCGTCGGCACTCGACGAGCTGGTCGCGGTGGCGCGTCGCTTCGTCGACGCCATGGGACCCAACGATCTGGTCAACCTGGTCGTGCTCAGCGACCGTCAGGTCGCCAGCGACTCCCGTTGGCTCTCCGTCGCCAAGCGCAGCTCGGCGCTCGACACCCTCACCGCGACCCAGAGCGCCTTCAAATCGCCGGGGCGCACGCGTCCGCTCCTGGGCATGATCAAGCAGGCCGCCACCGACGCCTTCGGCGCGCTGGGCAACCCCAGCGATGGCTTGAAGGTGCCGCTGCATCAGGCGCTCGTCGTGCTGTCGAGCGGCTACGGTGGTGGTGATCCCTCCACCACGGGTCCCGGTGCCACGCAGCTTTCGACCTTCCTGACCCAAGGGCGCCTGGCCGAAGGCAACGCCGCCCTGCCCAAGACGCCCGTACCGGTGATCAGCATCCTGACGCCGCCGAGCGGCCTGGACGAGCATCGCCTGCTCTCGCGCGAGTTCATGCAGAACCTCGCCAACCCGGAAATCGGCGGCTTCTTCAGCGTCATCCGCGACGGCCAAGCGGCGCACGCCACGCGCATCGTCGACACGGTGCGCTCCCGCTTCGCGCAAATGATCGTCGCGCGCTTCCGCCTCAGCTGCGTTGCGCCCACCACCACCCAGAGCTTCTCGCTCTTGTTCCAGCCGCCCGCGCAAATCGCCGGCGACGCCACCTTCACCAACGTGCCGCTCGGCTTCGAGCCCAGCGATTGGCCGCTCGACGTGGATGCCGAGCTCACGCGCAAGAAGGCCCTGGACGCGGGCGGCGTGGAGCCCGGCGGCACCGTGCGGGTCTTCGGCAATTTCTGCTGGGGCGGCGATTTGACCCGCCCCGAGGTGTACTTCTTGCCGCCGGGCGAGTCCCTGCCGCGCGACCTGTCGGGTGAGAGCCTGGACGCAGCGCGACAGGTGCAGAAGCGCCTGATCGCCCTGGACATGCGAGGCACGGCGCTGTCGGCGAACGAGAGCTTCGCCGAGTTCTCCATCCCCGACTCCGACTCGATCATCCACGGCGAGGGCGAAGCAGCCGTCGTCCGTCTGATTGTCGTCGACAGGCCGCTGCGACGGACCAGCGGCGTCTCCGAGGCGACCGTGCTGCAGCTCAAGGGCCGCTCGCATTCGCTCAACCTGCTGCCCTGGCTGCTTGGCGCCGGTGCGGCGCTGCTGGCGCTGGTCGGCCTCGGCTTCTTCCTGCGCCGCTCCAGCCAGGAGCGCGCGCGACGCAGCACGAACCCTCCGCCGCGCTTCGACGGCTCACCCTACGCCACACCCTCGCCCGTCACCCGCTCGCCGCGCGGCTCGGCGCCCGAGCTGCGCGCGACCTTGTCGGGGCCGGCCGGACGCTTCGTCCTCTTGCCCGGCGCCGATCTACGGGTCGGACGCGATGGCGCGCGCTGCGCGGTGGTGCTGAACCATCCCCAGGTCTCCGGCCTCCACGCCACCTTCCGCATCGACGGCGACCGCGTGCTGGTGCGCGACGAAGGCAGCACCAGCGGCACCCGGGTCGCCGGGCGCCTCCTCGAGGCAGGACGCTTCATCCCGCTCGAGGATGGCAACGAAGTGCAGCTCGGACCCGAAACCCTACAAGTGAAGATCGGCTGAAGGAGCCCTGCCCGTGAGCATCCTCGACCAACTCGGCCGACAGACGATCCGCCTGGGCAGCGCTCCGGACGCCGAGTTGCGCATCGAGGGGCCCGACGTGGCGGCCTACCACGCCGAGATCGTCCACCAAGGGCAAGGCCGACTCTTGTTCGTGCCGGGGCCGCACGCCCCGTCCTTCTGGAACGAGCGCCAGCTCGAGGCCGGCGTACCGGTCCCCTTCGACTTCCAGAGCCACTTCTATCTCGGGCGCACGCCGGTGCCGCTCACCCACCCTGTCATCTGCCAGATGGTCATGCGGCGGGGCTACCTGCCTGCCCATCCTCAGGAGCTGGTCGTGGGGCGCGATCCCGAGCGAGCCCACCTGGTGCTCGTGAGCCCCGGCGTCTCCAGCCGCCACGCCACGCTGCGCTTCCCGGGGCCCACGCTGACCGACCATCACTCGACCAGCGGCACCTGGCACGAAGGCGTGCGCCTGCAGGAAGAGACCCCCATCTCCCTGCCACCCAACGCCATCGTCGCCGTCGGTCCCCTGCCGCTGCCGCTCGAACTGGCGGCCGAGTTCCACCGGGCCCAGCAGGCCCCCGTGGCGCGCGCGCATTCCGGCGCCACCCAACCGATGATCGAGGCCGAGGCGCCCCCTCCAGGCTCGGTCCCGGTGCCCGCCGGCGCCACCGGCCGCCACCGCACCCTGATGGGTACGGTGCGCATGGAGATGGCGCGCGCGCGATCCATCGGCCGCACCAACGACAACGACATCGTCCTCGATCACCCCCAGATCTCGGGACGGCACGCCCGGCTCTTCGCCATTGGCCCACAGCTCTACTTGGAGGACCAAGGCAGCGAGCTCGGCACCTACGTGCGCGGCACGCGCCTGCGCTCGGGGCAGCGCGCTCCGGTCAGCGATGGCGAGCGGGTGTTGTTCGGGCCTCTGCCGGCGGTCTTGCGCATCGACGGCGACGCGGTCGACGTGCTGCTGGAGGATCAGGCCAACTGGGCGGGCCGACCGCTCTACGAGGTGGAGGCGCGCGGCGTCTGCTTCGAGGTCGCCGATCGCCACAACCCCGGACAGACGAAACGGCTGCTCGACGACGTCTCGTTCCGCGCGCTGCCCGGCGACATGATCGCGCTGATGGGGCCGAGCGGCTCCGGCAAGACCACGCTGCTACACATGCTGACGGGCTACCTGCGCCCGACCAGCGGTGACGTGCTGGTGAACGGCCAACCGCTCGACGGCATCTTCGACGCGCTACGCGGCAGCATCGGCTACGTGCCGCAGGACGACATCATCCACGCCGAGCTGACGGTCTGGGAGGCCGTGCGCTACAGCGCCCGCCTGCGCCTGCCGCGCGACTACAGCGACGAAGAGATCGATCGACGCGTCCAGCAGACGCTCTCGCAGCTCGGACTGGAGGGCGTCGCCCGCCTGCAAATCGGCAAGCCCGAGGCCAAGGTGCTGAGCGGCGGCCAGCGCAAGCGCGTCAACATCGCCCTCGAGCTGGTGACCGATCCGGTCCTGCTCTTCCTGGACGAGCCCACCAGCGGCCTGGCCGCCGACGACACCACGGCCTTGATCGAGCTGCTCTCCCAGCTGGCTCGGACCACCGGCAAGACGATCCTGGCCACCATCCACCAGCCGGCCCAGCACGAGTACGAACGCTTCAACCTGGCGCTGGTACTCGGCCACGGCGGCGTGCCGCTCTACTTCGGCCCCACCCGCGAGGCCTACGCCTTCTTCGAGAGCTGGCGCCCCGCCAGCGAGCGCGTCAACGTCGACAACCCGCGTGACATGTTCGCGGAGCTGGCCGAGCGCGAGGCTCGCTTGGCCCGCGTCTCCGGCGAAATGCCGCGCGCCGCGCTGCGTCGCCGCGTGGCCGAGGACTTCCGGCAAGACTTCGAGCGCTCGCGCGTCTACTCGAACATGCAAGAAGGGCCGCGCAGCGTGGGGCGCGCCAGCGCCGCGGGCGCCGCCGTGACGGCGCGCAAGCGTCCGCCCGGGCAGCTGGCCGTGCTGCTCGACCGCTACCTACGCATCAAGCTGCGAGATCGCGCTGGCACGGCCATCCTGCTGCTGCAGGCGCCCATCATCGGCGTGCTCCTGGCCTTGGTTTTCGGCAGCCAGAAGCCCTCGGTGCCCTACTGGTGCCTGGGCGCCTTGGAGGCGCTGTCGCGCCGCGGCGGGCAGCTGGCCGACGGAGCGAGCGGGGTGCTGTCCCGCATGCACGAGACGCGCGACTTCTCGGGTGCGCAGTTCTTCTTGGTCGTGGCGGCCATCTGGTTCGGCACCAGCAACGCGGCGCGCGAGGTGGTGGGCGAGCGCAGCATCTATCGGCGCGAGCGGATGGTGCACCTCGGCATCGTCGAGTACCTGCTGTCCAAGTTCGTGGTGCTGTGCGCGCTGTCCACCCTGCAGTGCGCGATCCTGCTGGGCATCGTGTTCACCGCGCTGGGCCTCGGTGGTGGCGCGGCCGGTTTCGCCATCGAGCTGGGCATGCTCATGCTCACCTCGTTCGCCGCCGTGGGGCTCGGGCTCTTGCTCAGCGCCGTCGTCGTGAGCGCCGAGGCGGCCATGGCGCTCACCCCCATCGCGCTGATCCCACAGGTGGTGCTCGGCGGCTTGATGGTCCCCTCGACGACCGTGCCGTGGCTGCGCCTGCCCATGCTGGGTATCCCCGCGCGCTGGGGCTTCGAGGGCGTCGCTCGCGTCGAGCGCCTGGCCCAGGCGAACGACGCCGCCTGGCGGATCCCGCTGGGTCAGGTGCCCGACAGCCCCCCCGACTTCGTGCGCAGCGGCGCCTTCTACTGCGCCGAAGCCCAGTTGAAGAGCAGTGATCTGCTGGGCGCCTGGGGCTTCTGGACCGCCGACACCGCCTGGCTGGCGCCGAGCATGCTGGTGCTGTTCACCCTGCTCTGCCTGGGCGCCACGGGCCTGGTACTCGCACGCCGCGACCGCCGCTGACGGCCGCTCAGTTGCTGGGCGGACGAACGAACGCTGCGGCGCGACCGCCGCTGACGGCCGCTCAGTTGCTGGGCGGACGAACGCTGCGGCGCTGCGTCTCGATGAACTCACCGTAGAGCGCCTGGACGGCCTTCTTGAAGTCGGCCGGGACGACACCCACGATGATGTTCACCTCGCTGGCGCCCTGGTTGATGACGCGCACGTTGACCCCGGCGCGACCGAGCGACGCGAACACCCGCGCCGAGATGCCGACGGCGTGGTTCATGCCTTCGCCCACGACGGCAATCAGGGCCAAATCGGGCACCAACGTCACCTTGTCCGGGCTCAGCGCACCGCGAATTTCGGCCAGCACGTCGTCTGTCTGACCTTCGATCTGGTCTTGCTCGACGATCACGTTGATGCCGTCGATGCTGGACGGCATGTGCTCCACGCTGATGCCTCGGCGCTGGAAGATGCCGAGCAGGCGGTAGGCGAAGCCGACCTCCTTGTTCATCAGGCTCTTCTCGACGCACACCATCGAGAAGCGCTCCTTGCCGGCGATGCCAGCGATGGCCGTGGCCTTGTACTCTTCGTCGCTCAGCGAGGGAACGATGCGCGTACCGGCGTGCGTCGGCTCGTTGGTGTTCTTGATGTGGATGGGGATGCCCACCTCGCGCACGGGCAGCGTGGCCTCGTCGTGCAGCACCGAAGCCCCCATGTACGAAAGCTCGCGCAGCTCGCGGTAGGTGACCTCCACCATCGGCTCGGGCGACTCCACGATGCGCGGATCGGTCATGAGCAGGCCGGACACGTCCGTCCAATTCTCGTAGACGCTGGCGGAAATGGCGCGGGCTGCGATGGCGCCGCTGAT
The DNA here is from genome assembly GCA_035456245.1 of Polyangiaceae bacterium. GTDB lineage: Bacteria > Myxococcota_A > Polyangia > Polyangiales > Polyangiaceae > NIC37A-2. Next base: position 3,353 of record DATIDO010000646.1, on the reverse strand, counting down.
GTCCGAGCCGCCGCGCGAGAAGGTCTTCACCCTGCCGTCGGGCCCCTGGCCGTAGAAGCCCGGGATGACGTAGCGCTTCGAAGTGTCGGCCAGGCGCTCGCCGAGCAGCGTGTAGCTCTTCGGATCCACGATGCCGTTCGCCTGGATGAACACGGTGAGCGTCGGATCGACGAACTCGGCGCCCAGGAACTCGGCGATGATCAACGCGTTGAAATACTCACCGCGCGAGGCGACGTAGTCGGCCGTCACGCCGCTCTTCAGCTCTTCGGCGAAGGCGTCGAGGGCTCGGCCCACGCCGGCGTCCACGCCCAGCTCGCGCTCGATACCGACGAAGCGCTCGCGCACGGTCGAGAACGGCGCGCTGAAGTCGGTGCTCATGCTGGCCATCTCGGCGCACAGGTAGAGCAGATCCGTCACCTTGGCCTCCGTCTTCACCCGCTTGCCGGGCGCGGACACGACGACGACCTGGCGTCGTGCGTCGCTGTCGAGGATGGCCTTCACCTTGCGGATCTGGCTGGAGTCGGCGCAGCTGGTTCCACCGAATTTCGCGGCGATACGGGTCATGGCGGGCGCTTTGTTGCCACAGGAGCCGGGTCGCCGCCAACCCCGATGCCGGGCGACGGAAACAGGCCGTTCCCGGGGCTCGGCGTGCGGCCTCACCTGCGCTCTCGAGCCCCCCGCTGGCTCGGTCGGCCTGTGTCGGGGGTGTCGGACCGGGGCCCCAGTCCTCCGCCGAGGAGTGCCGGCGCTCAACGCGCCGCGAACATCTTCTCGTAATGGCGGAAGACCGCGCGGCTGTTCAGCTTGCCCCAGAACGTGCTGATGCTGAGCCAGATGGCCAGCCCACGCAGATCGCGGAACAGCTCCGGGACGTAGCGAGGGGGCCGCACGATCCCCTCGTGAGCTCGCTCGGCGAGCGCCGGAATGTCCTCGAGCGCTACCTTGCCGACGAACAACCAGCGGATCAGATCGGGACGTCCCTTCACGATCGCGGCGTGGAGGAAGTTGTAGTTCGAAACCACGCCCTTCATGTAGACGATGTCCTTGGTGAAGGGCGCACCACCGTCCACCGTGCCGCCACGGAAGACGCGCTGCGTTCCCCAGAAGCAGCCCTCCTCGTCGTAGCCCTCGGTGCGAAACCACTCGAAGACATCGTAGAAGCTCGCGCCTTCCTCGGCCTTCTCCACCGCGAGCACGCGGTTGTTCAAGCGGTGGGCGCGACCGGGGTAGCTGGCGAAGGTCAGCACCTCGAGCAACGCGGCCAAGCCCTCCTGCGTCGCGGCCGTGCGCGGCGGGCCCTTGGACAGCCAGCGCGCCACCGGCTGCTGCTGGCCGTTCAGGCTGGTCCCGACGTGGGCCCAGCCCTCGTGCACCTCCAAGATGCGCACGTCGTCCATGCTGAACCGGGCGCCCTTGCGGACTTTCACGTAGTCACTGCCGGCCGCGGCGTCGGCCACGATGCCGTCATCCAAGATCACGCGGATCTTCCCGTCGCCGAAGACCTGGCTCAGCCGCGTGTTCAGGATTTCGACGACCTCGGGCGCGCTGACGTTCTTCTCCGGCGTCGGCCCCAGCAAGGAATCGTCCAGCTCGGTCAGGATCGCGTACATGTCGTGCGCGACATCGCTGACCGTGGTCGAACCGTCGGTGAAGGTGTCGGACGCCGAACCGTAGAGGGCGCGCGAGAGTTGGTAGAAGCGCCGGGTGCCTCGGTTCTCCAGCATCTCCACCACGAGCCGGTACTCGCGGGCGCTCTGCGCCAGGATCCGCGCGATCTCGTCCGTCTCGCCCAACTGGCTGCGCACGTCGGTCTCGATTTGCCGCAGCTCGTCCTTCTTGGCCCCCGGATCGAAGTCGAAAGGCGCGCGCGGATAGGTGATCTCCGGCAGCTGCTTGAAGCCGCTGGCACGGAAGGCCTCGAACACCTCGGCGCGCCACTTGATGCCGTCGAGGATGCGGATGGGGCGCTGGGCGTCGACGATGCGCTGCGCCAGGCCCGCGATCTTCTCCTTGTAGGAGCGCCAGACTCGCGAGCCGTCGGCCGGCTCGTCGTCCTCGAGCAGCTCGTCTTCCCGCGGAACGGCTCCGAGGGGCCCCGCTGCAGCTGGCTCCTCCGCCGGTCCTACGACTTGGAGCTCGAACGGGGTGGCCACACCCCAATCATACGCCTCGGCTCGCCAGCCAGGTGCACAAATCGAGAACGGCCGGGGATCCCCGGCCGCTCCCATTTCGTCCGTGGGACGTTGCCCCGATCAGCGGCGCGCCGCCACGCCCCAGATTTCCTGGCCGTAGGCGCGGATGGTGCGGTCGCTGGAGAAGAAGCCCATGCGCGCCACGTTGAGGATCGACTTCTTCGCCCAACCCTTGGGATCGCGATAGGCCTGCTCGACCACCGACTGGCAAGCCGCGTAGCTGCGGAAATCCGCGAGCACCAGGAACGGATCCCGCGTCAGCAGGTTGTCCATGAGCGACTGGAAGCGACCGGGATCTTCCGGGCTGAACTGACCGCGGGCCAGCGCGTCGATGGCGCCACGCACGATCCGATCGGCGAAGTAGATCTGGCGGGGATCGTAGCCTGCGCGCTTGGTGGCCTCGACCTGATCGGCGTGCAAACCGAACAGGAACATGTGCTCCTCGCCGATGTTGTCGCGCATCTCGACGTTCGCACCATCGAGCGTGCCGATGGTCAGCGCGCCGTTCATGGCGAACTTCATGTTGCCCGTACCCGAAGCCTCCAGGCCCGCCGTCGAGATTTGCTCCGACAGCTCGGTGGCCGGGATGATCACCTCGGCCCACGACACGTTGTAGTTGGGGACGAAGATCAGCCGCAGCTTCTCGCGCACCTGGGGATCGTTGTTGATCACGTTACCGACCGAGTTGGCCAGCCAGATGATGTTCTTGGCCGTCTCGTAGCCGGGCGCGGCCTTGCCACCGAAGAGGATGGTGCGAGGCACCGCCTGCGCCAGCCGCGCCGGATCGGCCTTGTACGAGAGGTACAGCGAGACGGCGTGCAGGATGTTGAGGTGCTGGCGCTTGTACTCGTGGATCCGCTTGCACTGCGCGTCGAGCAGCGCCGCCGGATCGCACGGCAGGCCGTACTTGGCGCGCATCCACGCCGCGAGCTCGTCCTTGTTGGCCTGCTTGACCGCGCGCCAGCGGTCCTGGAACGCGGCGTCCTCGGCGAACGGCTCGAGCGCCTGCAGCCGGTCGAGGTCGCGCAGCCAGCCGTCGCCGATCGCCTCGGTGATCAGGTCGGCGAGCCGCGGGTTGGCGAGCGCGACGAACCGGCGCGGGGTGACGCCGTTGGTCACGCTGGTGAACCGCTCCGGCCACAGCTCGGCGAAGTCGCGCAG
>DATIDO010000645.1:0-15330 GCA_035456245.1 Polyangiaceae bacterium | reverse complement strand
AACACTTGCAGGACCCGGCCGGGGACCTTGGGCGCGATTCGGGAGGTGCGGTTCGCCTGGACGTAGCCGGCGGCCGTCAGCTGGACGCTGGCCTGAGCCGGCGACACGGATACGACCTCCGTCACGCTGACGGGGGTCTTGAAGAGCGTGGCCTCGAGGATGGGCCAAGCGGTCACGCCCAACGCGCCCACCACGACGAACGCGCTGAGCCACACCCACTTCGCCTTGCTCGCGGGGGGCCGTGGCGCCGAACGATCGATCTTCAGCGAGGCCAGGTTCTGGGAAAGGTCGTCGGCCATGCGTACGCGCCCGATCTACACCGCTTTTCGCTCCCAAGTGTCGGGAATTTTGCGAAGTAGTGTGTAGGTCGGGCGTTGTTACGAACAGCGGGCCGGTGTGTCCCCGCCCATTGTCAGGAGCCTGGCAGGACGATTTACAGCTTGCCTGTGCGCAGCGCGGCCTGAACCACCTCGACCGCGCTCTCGAGCGGGATGCGCTCCTGGCGACGGTCATCGCGGTAGCGAATGGTCACCGTGCCGTCCTCGAGCGACTGGGAGTCGATGGTGAGGCAGTAGGGAGTGCCGATTTCGTCGTGGCGTGCGTAGCGCTTGCCGATGGTGTTCTGGTCCTCGTAGCGGGCAGCGATGCCAGCCTGGAAGAAGCGCTCGGCGATCTGGCGGCCACGTGCGACCAGCTGCTCGTCCTTCTTCACCAAGGGAAGGACGGCGACCTTGTAGGGGGCCAGGCGGGGGTGCAGCTTCAGCACGACGCGCGTCTCGCCCTTCTCGTCCACCTCTTCGTGGTAGGCGTTGCAGAGCACGGCGAGGGTGCCGCGCGTCGCGCCGGCTGCCGGTTCCACCACGTGGGGGATGTAGCGATAGCCAGGCTTGCCCGTCTCGGGGTCGGTCGCCTCCGGGTCGAAGTAGTGCAGCTTCTTGCCCGAGCCATTCATGTGAGCGGTCAGATCGTAGTTGGTGCGCGAGGCGATGCCCTCGAGCTCGTCCCAGCCCCAGGGGAACTCGTACTCCACGTCGAAGGTGCCGTCGGAGTAGTGCGCCAGCTCGGCCTCGTCGTGCTTGCGGAAAGAGAGCTTCTCCTTGGACAGGCCGATGCTCTGCCACCAGGAGATGCGCTGGTCCTTCCAGTAGTCGAGGTACTTGGGACCCTCGCCGGGCGGAACGAAGAACTCCATCTCCATCTGCTCGAACTCGCAGGAACGGAAGATGAAGTGCTCCACGGTGATCTCGTTGCGGAAGCTCTTGCCCATCTGGGCGATGCCGAAGGGCACCTTGATGGCCTGGCTCTGCTGCACGTTCTGGAACTGCACGAACATGCCCTGGGCCGTCTCGGGGCGCAGGTAGACCGAGGACGGCGCCATGGCCTCCTCGGCCAGCGCGCGCAGCTCACGGTCCGTCTTGCCGTCGGCCACACCCTGCCTCACGGCGTCGATCACGCTCTTGATCGGATCGACCGGGCCCAGGCTGGTGCGGAACATGCCGTTGAAGTCGCGCTCGGCGCTGAGGAACGGCGAGCCACAGTTGGCGCACACGTAGCCGCGGTCGCCGGCCACGGCGCCGTGCAGCGTGCTGCCGTCGCGCTTGACCGTGCCACCCTCGCCGAGCAGCTCCTTCAGCTTCTCCTCGGCCAGCTTGGCGCGGCCCTTGTCGGCCAACGTGATCGGAGCCGGCTGACCCTGCGCCAAGCGCGGCGCTTTGTCGGCGCGGAAGCGCTCTTGGCAGAGCAGGCAGTCCACCAGCGGATCGGTGAAGTTCGAGAGATGCCCGCTCGATTTCCACACGCTGGGGTGCATGATGATCGAGGACTCCATGCCGACGACGTCCTCGCGGCTGGTGACCATGAAGGTCCACCACTCGTTCATCAGGTTGCGCTTCAACTCCACGCCCATCGGGCCGTAGTCGTACGCGCTCTTCAAGCCACCGTAGATTTCCGAACTCTGGAAGACGAACCCCCTGCGCTTGCACAGGGAGACAATCTTCTGCATCAATTCGGGCTCTTTGCTCTCGCTCGACATGGCGGCCCCCGTCTAGCACAGGGGCCGAGCGCCGGGCAGCCGAGCTGGGCCTCAGTTGCCGGAGGCGCCGCCCTGGCCCGGAGCCGGGTCGTCGGGCGCGCCGGGAATGGGCCGGGAGCCGCCGAGAAGCGCGCCGAGCAGCTGTACGAAGTCGACCGTGCCGGGCTGAGGGTTTTGGGCCGCCTGAACGTAGGGGGCCACCTGGAGGCCCACGCAGAACTGCGCGCTCTGGCAGGACTTGTCGGCGGCCAGGCACTCGTTCAGGTCGGTCAGCAGCTCGTCGGAGCCGGCCGAAATGGAGAGCAGGCAGGTGTCGGCGTCGGGCAGCTCGGCAGGAGCTCCGGCGGCCCCGGTCGGCTGGGTCTCGGCACTGCACTCGTCCCAGCGCGCGAGGCTCTCGTTGCAGAACGTCTCGCCTGCGGCCGAGGGAGGGACGTCGGCGATGGCTGCCAGCAAGCAGGTCAGCGCATCGGCCGACTGCGCCTGCTCACAACCGAGCTCGCCGAGGCACTCGAGGATCGCCTCCTGGGCGCCGCGGCTGATCGAGTCGTCCTTCGCGCAGCTGGCCGTGCACTCCTCGACATCGAGCGAGGCGTCGCACTCGGCGAGCAGCTCACAGGTATCGGCGCATGCGGCGTCCTTGCCCGCGGAGGAGGTAGCGGGCGTCTCGACTGCGCCGTCCGTCCCGTCGTTCGCGTCTTCACTGGTCTGGCCGCAAGCGGCAAAGGTGGTGAGCGAGAGGAGCAGTCCGGATGTGAGCAAGAGTAGGCGCATGGGATACCTCGAAGAGAAGGAGTATCCGGCAAGAAAAGCCCCTCCGCTGTCGGCATGCAAACGCGATCGTCGAGATCCGGCGTTTCGCCGCCGAAAATGAAGAAAGGCCACGCTCCGGGGAGCGTGGCCTTCTCGTCGTCCTGGGCTGATCGGTGCCGCTGATCGGCTGCCGATTCGGCTCGAGCTCGCTCAGCGCCAGTTCTTGCCGCTGCCGAACTGCAGGTTGGTGCGATCGAAGCTGTCCAGGTTCTTGTGCATGAGCAGCTGGTAGGTGAACGCCGAGCCCTGCTCGCCGATCAGCGCGGACCACTCGAGGAAGAAGTACCACAGGCGGTACCAACGCTCGCCGTAGGCCTTGAGCACGTGCTCCTTGTTGCTCACCCAGTGGTCGCGCCAAGCGCGCAGGGTGATCACGTAGTGCGGGCTCATGTTCTCGACGTCGGTGACCTCGAAGCCACCGTCCTCGGCGGCGCGGATCATGGCCGACAGGGTCAGGCTGGCGTCGGCGCCCGGGAACACGTAGCGGTTCATGAACAAGCCCCAGATCAGATCCTCGGGGCGCATGGTCAGCGCGGAGAGGGGGTTCTGCGGGTTGTACAGGTTGCGGATGCCGGTCCACTGCAGGACGAACAGGCCGTCGTCCTTCAGCAGCTCGTAGACCTTCTTGTAGTAGCCGACGAGGTTCTTGATGCCGACGTGCTCGACCATCTCCAGCGAGACGATCTTGTCGAACTGGCCCTGGATGTTGCGGTAGTCGCAAACCTCGACCTTGGCGTGGCCTTCGACGCCGTACTTGCGGATACGGTCCATGCCGAAGTTGACCTGCTCCTGAGCCAGCGTGACGCCGTAGCTCTTGGAGCCGAACTCGCGAGCCGAGCGGGCGACGAAGGTGCCCCAGCCACAGCCGATGTCGAGGAGCGTCTCGCCCTTCTTCAGCTGCAGCTTGTTGCAGGCGCGATCGATCTTCCGGTACTGGGCCTGCTCGAGCGTCATGTCGGGCGTCTCGAAGGCGGCGGCCGTGTAGACCATGGCCTCACCGAGGCACCACTCGAAGAAGTCGTTGCCGCGGTTGTAGTGCTCGCTGACGATGCGGCTGTCCTGCGCCTTGGAGTGAATCGTCACCTCGGGCAGGAAGTTGGTGAAGGCCCACTTGATGTGCGAGTCCGTCAGGCGGAACGACATCGTCTCGTGGCGGGTCTGGAAGAACTCGTGCCACTTGTCCTGGGGGATATCGAGGCGACCCTCGATGTAGGCCTCGTACACGTCCGAGATCGGCACCTTCTTGCCGGACCACTTCCGAGCGAGCGCTGCATCGTCGAACGTCACAAAATCGTTAACAGTCTTTCTACTCATGGCTCTTCTCGTTTCCTCGGCTCTTGGTGCCGGGCAAGGTCTGTGTAGGGGGCCCGTTCCTAGAGGAGAATCCATCCGTCGACAACGGCCCAATCGCGCCCTCCCCCAAACCTTCCGACCGGAGCCGAACCAGGGGGAAAACGGGGTGCAAAGCCGTTTACGCGCATCGATGTGCAGTGGTGGTGTCCTCGGCCGTTTCGGCGCTGCCCAGTGACGACTGGCCGGCTGAGAAAAGATGGACACGACGAGGTTTCGAGCCGTGCCACCCTGCCGCCATGACGTCGGTTCGCTCTCGTGCCCTGCTGATCGGAACTTGCCTGCTTGCGGGCTGCGCTACCGTGGGTTGTTTGGGCCAGGAGGATGCGCGGCGCGGCGGTCCCACGGCTGCGTATAGTGGTCCCATGATTCCCTGGTCGGGGCCCAACGCACCGCTGCGCAACGGGCGCTTCGTCGAAGTGAAGGACGGCCTGCGTTTCGCCTGGTCGGGCTCGGCACTCGCCGTTCACTTTCGCGGTACTGCCGTCAGCGTCGATGCCTCGGACAAGGGCGGGAACCACTTTCTGGTCCTGGTGGACGGTAAGCCGAAGCGCGAGAAGGTGATCCTGCCGAGCGGCCGAGCGACCGTCGAGCTCGTGTCGGGGCTGCCGCGCGGTGAACACACCGTCACCCTCTATCGACTCAACGAGCCGGCGGTGGGGGAGACGACCGTGCACGGGTTCGTGCTCGACGCCTACGGGGAGGCCTTGCCGACGCCGACGGCGCCGGAGCGGCGCCTCGAAATCATCGGGGATTCGATCTCGGCCGGCTACGGAAATGAGGGGCCGGACGAGAAGTGCAGCTTCTCGCCCGAGACGGAGAACCATTTCCTCACCTATGGAGCGCGCGCGTCACGCGAGGTCGGCGCCGCGCTCACCACGCTCGCTTGGTCGGGGCGCGGCGTGGCCTCCAATCGCGGCAGCACCACCGAGACGGAGACGATGGGCGTGCTGTGGACGAGGAGCTTGCCGGCCGATCCGGCCAGCACTTGGTCGTTCTCGTCGCCCGCACCGGACGCCGTGCTCATCAACCTGGGGACCAACGATTTCGCGCCCGAGGTGGCCGACATCGCCCCCTTCGGTCCCGCCTACGCCAAGCTGCTGGACGACGTGCGCGCGCGCTACCCTCGAGCACAGCTGTTGGTGGCTCTCGGGCCCGCGCTGAGTGACGACTTTCCGCCCGGGCGACGCGCACTCAGCACGGCACGCGAGGTGCTGCGGGGGCTGGTCGAAGAGCGCACGAAGGCCGGTGACGCAAGCGTCCACTTCCTGGAGTTTGCGCGGGTGCGCCCCGAGGAAGGCTTCGGTTGCGATTGGCACCCCAGCGTAGCGACCCACACGCGCATGGCCGGCGAGCTGGTCGGCGCGCTGCGCAAGCACTTGGGCTGGTGAGCGGTGCTCTGAAGGGAGAGCGCCGCTCGAAGGTAGAGCGGCGCGCTGAGGAAGAGGGCCGCGCTGAGGGGAGGGCAGCGCGCTCGGGTCTCGTCAGCGGAAATTCAGTTGCGGAGAGAGAGGGATTCGAACCCTCGGTGGGCTTGTGACCCACGCCCGCTTAGCAAGCGGGTACCTTCGGCCACTCGGTCATCTCTCCCGGTGGGGGCGCGAGAAGCTAGCGGGACTTCCACGGATTGCAAGGCATGCGTGCGTGGCTTTTCCAAGCCGGTTTTTCGCTTCCGCGCGCTTGGCTGGCGCGCTGGGCAGCTTGGATGGACGGGCTTGGCTGGCCTATTCGGGGGGCGGCGGGTCGGGCGCGCGGGTGCAGCGTCGAGGCGGGGCGGGGCGGGGCGCTCAGCAGGGACCGTGTCCGCCCGGAGGCAGGACCTTGCCGGGGTTCAGCAGGCCGCGCGGATCGAACGCGGCCTTGAGCCGGCGTTGGAGTTCGATCAGCTCCTGGCTCTGCTCGAGTGGCAAGTAGGGCGCCTTGAGGATGCCGATGCCGTGTTCGCCGCTCAGCGTGCCACCGAGACGCACCGTGCTCTCGAAGAGTCGGCGCACGCCTGAGGTCACACGCGGCTCGTCGTCGGCGTCGTTCCACAAGAAGTTGACGTGCAGGTTGCCATCACCGGCGTGGCCGTAGCAGAGCGTCTCGACGCGCTCCGTTTCGCCGATGATGCGCACCTCTTCGAGCAGCTCGAGCAAGCGAGCGCGCGGTACCACCACGTCTTCGCTGATCTTGTGTCGGGAACGGGTGCGCACCGCGTGGCTCATTTGCTTGCGGCTCTGCCACAAGCGTTTGCGCGCGTCCTCGCTGGTGGCGACGCTCACCTCGAGCGCGCCTGCGGCGTCGAGCGCCTCGCCGACGCGCTGGGCCTGCGCCTCGCAGCTGGCCGCATCGCCGTCGATCTCGACGATCAACAACGACCCTGCGTCGGGGCGCAGCGCGACGCCGGATTGTCGCATCACGTCGAGCGTCGTGCCGTCGAGGAACTCCAGGCAGCGCGGGAGCAACCGTTGCGAGACGACCTCTTGCACGGCGCGAGCCGAGTCGGCGCTGGTGCGGAACAGGCCGAGCAGCGTCATCACGCTCTCGGGCTTGGGGACGAGCGAGAGGACGATCTCGCCGAACGCGGCCAACGTGCCCTCACTGCCGACCAAGAGCCCGAGCACGTCGTAGCCCGTGACGCCCTTCCTGGTGCGCCGGCCCGCGAAGAAGCGCTGGCCGCCGGGCAAGTAAGCGTCGACGCCCAGCACGTAGTTGCGCGTGGGGCCGTACTTGAAGGCGCGCGGTCCGGCTGCATTCTCGGCCACGTTGCCGCCGAGGCAGCAGAGCGCGGCCGAGTTCGGATCGGGCGGGTAGAACCACCCCTCGGCCTCGACCAAACGGTGGAGCGCCTCCAGGTTCATTCCCGGTTGCACGACGACGCGCCCCTCTTGGCGGTCGAAATCGACGAGATCATCGTAGCCCTGGGTGGCGAGCACGATGCCTCCAGCCACCGGGACGGCGCCACCGGTGCGTCCAGAGCCGCCCGCGCGTGGAGTGATGGGTACGCCAGTCCGTTCGGCCACGGTCAGCGCCGTGATCAGATCCTGCGCGCTCTCGACCAACACCACGGCGCAGGGCAGCCGCCCGTCGATGCCCGAGTCGTCGCGTCGGTACGACTCGACTTCGTCGTCGCCCGTCAGCACCCGGGAGCCGAGGTCACGGAGCAGCTCCGCGCGGGCTCGGTCGAGCTGCACGGCGCTGGGGAGCGGCACCTCGGGCAGAGGGAACAAGGCTCAGCCCTCCGTGAGCGCCGGCATCATCACGCGCCGGTAGTGCGCGAGCTCGGCAATCGACTGCTGAATGTCGAACAAGGCGTCGTGCTGCCCGCCTTCGGGCTTGGCGTAGAGCTGGGTCGACGGCAGCCAGAGGCCGGCCAGCACCTTCAAGCTGCTCACGTCCACCATCCGGTAGTGCAGGTAGCCAGCCAGCGCGGGCATGTAGGCGTCCAGGAACTTGCGGTCCGAATGGATGGTGTTGCCGCACAACACGGGGCGGTAGGGGCACCAGCCGGAAATGCGCTCGAGCAGCTGCTGCTCGGCGCGACGGACCTCGGTGCGGCAGCTGGCAACGCGCCCGAGCAGGCCGGTCTTCGCGTGCATCTCCCGCACGAAGGGCACCATGGCGTCGAGGGCGGCCTGCGGCTGCCAGATGTCGGTGACGAACGACTCGAGCGGGTTCAGGTGCTTGTCGGTGACGATGAGAGCGGCCTGCAGGATCACGTCGTGGCTCGGATCGAGTCCGGTCATCTCCAGATCGATCCACACCAGATTCGACGGATCCTGTCGGCGAACGAGCTGCTCGGGCATGCGCTCTTCTTACTCCCGATTCGGTTGCGCCGGTACCGAACGCGGAGGCGCGGTTCAATCGGGCCGCGTTCGGTCAGGCGGGTTCGATCAGTCCGAGCCGATCAGGCCGAGCTCGGTCGGCCGACGCCTCAGGCGTCTGCGCCGCGGCCGGGACGGGGCAGCGAGATCTTGGGCTTCTGCGGGTGCCGACGGTAAAGGACCAACGTGTGGCCGATCGACTGCGCCACGACAGCGCTCAGCTCGGACTCCACCAAGGCAGCCAGCGCCTTCGAGTCGAAATCGTCGTCGCCACCGCCGGCCAGCTTGACCTTGATCAGTTCGTGGTCGAGCAGGGCTGCGTCAATCTCGCGACCGAGCGCGTCGCTCCAGCCGTTCTTGCCGACGAGCACCACGGGCTTCAGCTCGTGGGCGAGGGCGCGCAGGTGGCGCAGTTGCTTACCGGTCAACTTTTGCGGGCCGGTCGACTTGGGAGGAGCCATGAGGCGCCCGTGTATCAGGCCAGCGCGGGAGCGCCACTCAGGGCGCCGTCCCGCCCAGTTCGCGCCAGTAGGCGTCGAGTGAGTCGGGAAGCGGAGAGCGAAAGGACAGCTCGCGTCCGCTGGCCGTCGTGAAGGCCAGCGTCTCGGCGTGGAGGCACATACGGGGGGGGCGAGGCGAGAAGCCTCGCAACGCGGGGCGGCCGTACTTGGAGTCGCCGAGGATGGGGTGACCCAGGAACTCGGCGTGCCGTCGGACTTGGTGGGTGCGCCCCGTGTACAGTTCGGCGCGCACCAAGGTGGCGTCGCCGGCGACGGCGAGTCGCGTGAAGCGGGTTCGGGCGGGCCGCTCGTCGAGAGCGAGGTCGACCTCCTGCGCTTCCCGTTCGAGGGGACCTCGCACGATGGCCAAGTAGGTGCGCGTGATGTCGTGGATCTGCAGCTGGTGGCCGAGCGCGGCGGCGTTGGCCTTGTTCTTGGCGAACACCATCAGACCGCTGGTGGGGCGGTCGAGGCGATGAACCAGGTGCAGCGGGCTGCCGTGACGGCGCTCGAGCAGTGCCAGCAGGTTGTTGCGATCGCTCTCGGGAGTGGGCGCCGAGAACATGCCAGCGGGCTTCTCGACCACCATCACCTCCTCGTCTTCGTGCAGCGTGGGGATGGGGATGGTGCTCTCCACGGCGCCGCCATCGACTACGCGCAGCCGCGCTGCCAGATGCACCCGCACGTCTTGGTCGGGCTTCACTGCACGGCTGGCAACTTTGGTGCGGTGGCCATCGACGAACACTCCACCCTCGGCGAGCGCCGCGCGGGCGCGCGTCCTGGAGAGGCCGGGCACGTGGGCCGCGAGGACCTGGTCGAGACGGAGGCCGGCGTCGTCGGCGGTGGTGCGGAATCGGTGGGAGCTCACTCCGGGAGGATGAAAGCAGTCGGAGGAGTGGACGCCAATTGTTCCCAGTCGTGGCCGGGTACCGGGGACGGCGGTGCCGAGGAAGGGGCCCGGCGAGGGGCCGGCTGAGGCCCGGCAACGGCTTGGCCCAGCGGCCGACATGTTGGGGAAACGCTACCAGTGACGCCCCAGAAATTGCCATGGAAGCAGATAAATTACGCCCATGAGAAAAGGCGGGCGACCGCCTCAACAGATGGTAAAGTGTCCTAACTTTCAGTTTCCTCGTGAAAGGCTCCTCCAGCTCATGAAGATCTCCACCATCTCGCGCTTTGCGGTCATCCCCGCTCTCTCCCTTGCCTTCTATGCCGGCTGTTCGGCGCAGCCCGAGGACTCTGGCTCCCCCGATGGCTCCACGCCGGACGGCGATGGAGGTGATCTGGGTGACGATGACGGCATCGCCGACGGGGGAGGGACAACGGGCGGCGGTACGTACACGCCCGTCGAGTGGCCCGCCGCGCCGGTGATCGATGCTGGTGCTCCCGCCAATGCGGCCGAACTCTTCGGTGGAGCGGCCGGCGGCGCTGGACCCTGTGTGATGGAGCCTCAGGACGGCACGATGATGCCGCGCAACTGGCTGCGCCCTCGCTTCAAGCTGGCGGCTGCCGGCGGCGAGACGCTGTTCGAGATCAAGCTGACCAGCGACAAGTCGGATGGCAAGACGCTGACCATCTACACGACCAACCCCGCCTTCGCGATGGACGGCGGCCACTTCGCTTGGATCGGTCTGCGCGGTGGCGATCAGCCGGTCAAGGTCGACGTCAGCATCCGCGCCACGGGCGCGAGCGGCGGACCGGTCAGCTCGACTACCTCCTCGTTCCTGATCGCGCCGGTCAACGCGGGCGGCACGATGGTGTACTGGGCGTCTTCGGCGTCCCAGGACAACGTCGCCAACTCGCGGCTCGAGGGTTTCCGCGTCGGCGACGAAGCCACGCTGACGGCGCTCGTTCCGCTCGACGTCGCCGAGGCCGACATGCGCGCCGAGGGCTACGCGCTCAAGCCGAACACCACCACCGGCGCTTCGCCGGGAAAGACGAGCTGCATCGGTTGCCACACCTCGACGCCGGATGGCACGGCAGCCGTCTACAACGACGGCTGGCCCTGGTCGGCCGTCGCCGTCTCGATCGAAGAGGGCACCAAAGGCCAGCGCGCCACGGGCGTGACCCCGATGGGCGCACGTCTGCTCTCGCAGCCCTTCATCGGCACCACGACCTTCTCCAAGGCCAGCTGGGACGCGGGCAAGCGCATCGCCGTGGCGACCCAGACCCCGTGGACCGCGGGTCCCTACGATTGGGCGCCGCGCAACCTCGCCACCTCGGCCGATCTGGTTTGGATCGATCTGGCAGCCGAGGGTGATCCGGCTTGGGGCACCGACGCCTCCACCGCCAACCCGGCCTTCGTCGCGCTGCAGGGAACCGGCTGGGGCAAGATCGCTCGCACCGGCGACTCGCGCGCTGCCGCCAACCCCAACTGGAGCCCCGACGGGCTCACCATCGCCTATGCCTCGGTGGCCCAGGTTGCCGGCGGTCACGTAGGTGGTCTGGATCCTGCCAACACCCAGCCGCCGGACAAGCCAGTCGCCACCGCCACCGAAGCGGACATCTTCACGGTGCCGTTCGCCGAAGGCGCCGGTGGTAACGCCACGCCGGTCGCCGGTGCCGCCGAGGCCGGTGTCGCCGAGTACTACCCGGACTTCTCGTCCGATGGGAAGTTCCTGGCCTTCAACCGCGACGCCAACAACACGGGCTACATCTATTACCGCCCGAACGCCGAGATCAACGTCATCCCGGTGGGCGGCGGCAGTCCGCATCGCCTGGCGGCCAACGATCCGCCCGTTTGCTCCGGCCAGGTCAGCCCGGGCGTGATCAACAGCTGGGCCAAGTGGTCGCCGGACGCTATCGCCTCGGCTGGCGTGACCTACTACTGGGTCGTGTTCTCCTCGGCGCGCAAGTACGACGAGCAGAAGGATCTGGTGAAGGACACCTGGACTCCCGCGGCGCTCGACGCTCGCTCTTCGCAGCTCTACGTGGCGGCGGTGGCGGTGGCTGCCGATGGCACCATCACCAGCTACCCGGCGACCTACATCTGGAACCAGACCAAGGACACGTCGAACCTCACGCCGGCCTGGAAAGAGTTCAAGATCCCGCCGGTGCCGGTGAACTGACGTCGGTCGATCGACTGACGTCGGTCGTTCGAGCGACCAGGTCGTTCGAGCGACCAGGTCGTTCGACGGAACCAAGCGAGGGCCTCCGTGAGGGGGCCCTCTTCGTTTTTGTTGCTCTCAGGTGTTCGGGCTCGGGGGTGGAGGGCCCCAGGAGCTACGTGACAGCAGAGGACCTCGCCCGGCGCGCCTCCTCAAGCGGTTGATCGCCGCGAGGATGCGAGGCTGCCCGATCAGCAAGCGCTCGAAGCGTCGCTTGCCGGGGAAGTCGAGCATCAGCAGGCCCACCAGGAGCGTGAGCAGGCCCTGCCCCGGCAAGACCAGCATCAGCAGGCCGAGCACGACGAGGACGAGCCCGAGCAGGTTGCGGGCCAGGAACCACAGCAAGCGGAGCCAGCCGCGCAGACCGTTGGCCGGCGGAGGCGTTACCTTGCGCGTGAAGTGATCGTCGCGGAGCCGCACGAAGAAGAGGGGCACCCCGATCAGGCTGGCCACGAAGGTGGCCACGCTGAGCACGCCCATCAACACGAGCACTTGCGGCTCGAGCAGCACCCGGAGCCAGCGCTCGGCGAACTCCGGGAGCCAGTCGTGCATGTTCATTCCAGAATGGTCGCGTCGTCGACGATGAAGTTCGTGTCATCGTGCATCGAAATGCCGGGCTGCGGATACCAGCTGCCGCCGACGTTGTCGCGGATGATCGACTTTTCCAGCTGCAGGGTGCCGCTGTGGTCGTTGCTCACGAAGAAGATGGCCTGCCCGTAGGACGTGACCTCGTTGTGTTCGATCAGCGTGCCACACAGTGAGAGCGTCATGGTGTTGCCGTCGTTGTAGATGCCGCCACCGCTGCCGCCGACGTCCAAGCTACCGGTGGCCACGTTGTAGGCGAAGTAGCTGTTGATGATGGTCCACGACACCCCGATGCTACCGATGCCACCACCGTTGGAGCCGCGGTTGCCGAGCTCTTCGGCACCACCGAAGGTGGTGTTCACGACGAAGATGGGGTTCTTCTCGAACTGATCGTAGGCACGGACCGCCCCGCCGGCCACGTCGTGGCCGTCTTCGACGCAGACGTTGTTGAAGAAGCGCGAGTTGACGATCTTGATCCGGCCCCCGCGGGCCCAGATGGCGCCGCCGCCACCGTCGAGACTGGCGCCGAACGAGCGGGCGTTGCCGTCGATGAAGGTCAGGTTCTGCACGGTCAGCTGCGGGAACTCCTGGTTGTCGCAGTGATCGCTGGTGATACCCAGCTCTTCGGCGCAGGTGTTCATGTAGATGATGCGTCGCGCTCCGGCGCCGCTCAGCGTGATCTTTCCGGCGCCGTCGATGACCACCTTTTCGCTCGAGTCGTTGCGAATTCCGGCGGTCTCCTCGAGCGTGATGGTGTGCGGCTCCTCACCGCAGTCGAAGGTGATGATGCCGCCGCCGGCTACGGCCTCGACGAAGGCCGCGCTCGTGCAGCTCTCGGGCGTCCCGTCGCCCACCACGGTCGTCGGTGTCGTGACGTCCTCGGTCCCGGCAGCCTCGGGGATGGGGCAGTCACCCTCGAGGTAGCCGGCAGGTGGGCCCGAAGCGGGATCGGTCAGCGGGTTCTCCACGTCGACGGTGGGACCGTCCGTGTCGTCTCCTGCCCCGTCTCCACTACCGCCACAGCCGACCGCCGCGGAGGCCAGAGCCGCGCCGAGGGCGAGCGCTGCGAACGGGAGGGCTTGGGGCGAGGCACTTCGCTTCACGCTCATGTTCGGCAGTCTCTCACCGATCCGCGTGGGGTCCCAGGCCGCGCCCTCTGCTTGCGTGCCCCGGTGAAACGTTGCCAGCCAGTCGGGCGGGCACGGCGGCAGGGCACGGCGGCAGGGAATGGCCGCACGCGCATGGGTATTGGTTCCAAAGCCTTCGGCCAGGCGGCCGCGGTGATCTCGTCCCGTGACAAGGCGAAGCGCGGTAGGCTCCGCGAGTCATGGATCTCGGTGGACAGCGACGCTCGGACAACTTCGAAGACAGGGGTCAGGGCAGTGGAGGTGGCGGCGGCGGCGGCGTCCCGATTCAGGCCCTGTTCTGGGTGGCTCGCCTGCTCGGGCCCAAGGGCATGGTGATCGTCGGTGCGTTGGCGGCGGCGGGGTACTTCTTCTTGCCAGCCGGGTTGAAGGCGCAGCTCCTCGGCAAGCTCACCGGTAACGCTGCGGTGGCGTCGAGCGGAGGAGCCGGCAAAGTGTGCGACTCGTCTCCCACCAACGCCTCCGCCTGTGACTTCTCGCGCGCCGTCCTGGCCTCGACCGAAGACGTGTGGACCGCGCATTTCTCCCACGCAGGCCTGCCGAATTACGGCCCCGCCCCCGGCGCCTACCGGACCCCGACGTTGGTCGTGTTTGCCCAGGGGGTATCGACCGGCGGTTGTGGTCAGGCCTCGTCGTCGAGCGGACCGTTCTACTGCCCCGCTGATCAGAAGCTCTACATCGATCCGTCGTTCTACGACGTGCTCGAGAAGCGCCTGAAGGCGCCGGGCGATTTCGCTCAGGCCTACGTGATCGCTCACGAAGTGGGTCACCACGTGCAGAACCTGATTGGCGCGATGAAGCTGAAGCGCAAGGGCGAGACCGAGAATCAGACCTCTGTCCGGGTCGAGCTCCAGGCCGATTGCCTGGCTGGAGTGTGGGGTCACGCCGCGCGCAAGCAGCTGTCCATCACCGAGCAGGATCTGGAGGAGGCGCTGCGCGCAGCGCATGCCATCGGCGACGACACGCTGGGCCACTCGAAATCGAGCGACTACACCCACGGCACGAGCGCCCAGCGCAAGCGCTGGTTCGACGTGGGCTTCGACGGAGGCGACGCGCGAAAGTGCGATACCTTCGCCGTGGCCAAGTACGACGGGCTCTGAGTACGATGGGCTCCGAGGTCGCCACGCCTCAGGGCGCGGCGGCGACCTTCTTCCGCTGCTCTTCGGCTCGGAATTCCTGGTAGTAGCGCAGCACCTCGACCACGTAGTTTTGCGTCTCTTTGTACGGGGGGATGCCCCCGTAGCGGATGACCGCGTTCTCGCCGGCGTTGTAGCCGGCGATGGTCAGGTGGATGTCACCGTTGAACAGGTTGGCCAGCACGCGCAGGTAGCGCGTGCCACCCAGGATGTTCTGCCGCGGATCGAAGATGTCCTGCACCATCATGGCTTCGGCCGTGAAGGGCATGAGTTGCATCAGGCCGTGAGCGCCGGCCGGTGACACGGCGCGCGGATCGTAGTTGCTCTCCACCTTGATCACCGCGCGCACCAGCGCTTCCGGGATCTGGTAGAGCGTTGCTGCCTCACGGATGTGGGCGTCGTAGCGAGTCAGCCTCTCGGGTGAGCGATCGCGCGGCATGGCCACGGCCGTCTCCTTGACCACCTTCTTCGAGCCTCGGCTCGGGGTGTTCGAGAACGAGACCACGCCGTCGGGGCCGACCGTCTGGAAGATGTCGGCGTACGCCAAAGGAGCGGCGAGCAGGCCGATCGTGGCGAAAGCGAGGAAGCGGAGCGGCTTCATGAAGCGTTGGAGCGAGAATTCTAGCGGGTCGGCGGCCGGTTCGCCAAATTCGTCCGGTCGAGCGGGCCGCAGCGCAGGAACTGCGCGGGGGAGAGACCGGGAAGGAAACGCTCGGCATCCCGAAACCAATCCAGCGCCGGTGCGTAGGAGGTGCGAAGGTGATGGCGGGGCTGGGAAGATTTCGCTCGATGAGTCGCTTTCGTCGGGAAGCAGCGCAGCGAGCTCGAACACACACAACGAACGGGAGTGACGGTA
>DATIDO010000644.1:0-6694 GCA_035456245.1 Polyangiaceae bacterium | reverse complement strand
CAGGGACAAAAGTCCGTGCAATCTCCAGCATTTAAGGAAGTGAGCGGGGGCGGGGTGGCAGGGTGTCGGGAAGGAACCGCCACCTCCCCCGCCTCGAGAACTCGCGAGAAGGGGGCCGATCGGCCCCCGATCGCCCCCCTCTGGACGGGCAGCCAGTCGCGGCTCTCGGGGGAGCCGTCTCTGGTCTGCCGCGGTGGCTGCCGTTTCGAGGCACCACCTTCGCGCTGGCCTGACCGGCCACCGCGCGCGGATTACCACCACATCGTAGCGTGAATCGACAGCGTGCTCTCGTCCGGCTGCACGTAGGTGAGGTCGCGAGGATCGTAACCGGGGCTACGAGCGAACGCCTCGGAGCCGTACATGTAGCGGGAGTACTGGAGCACGATCTGATCCTGCGAGTTCCAGTCGCTCGAGAAGATCAGGCGCGGGCTGAGGATGGTGAAGGAGCGACGGCCGTTGCCGGTGTCCTGATCCACCTGATCGGCGCGGCCGCCGACGGCCATGAACGAGAACGGCTTGTAGGTGAGCTCGCCACCGAACTTGCGGCAGGTGTCGTTGCAGATGCCGTAGCGGTTGTCGGGCGGGGTGTTCGCCTGATCGGTCGTGTCCGTGCTCGTCATCATGAAGAACAAGCTGGCGCGCAGATCAGGGCCGTTGCCGCTGTAGGGCTGCTCGGGCTTCGACATGGCCGAGGCCAGGCTGAAGTCGTACTGAGCGGCCAGGGTCGTGATCTTGCCGGTGCCGTTCGAGTTGGTGCCGAGGTAGTTCCGCATCAAGTCGGGGCCGTTCACCGTATCCAGGTAACGGACGACGCCACCCAGCGACTGGACGGTCGTCGCGTCCAGGTGCGAAACGCCGGCGAAGAAGTGACCGGCGCGCCCCATGGTGAGGTGCGCATCCAAGCCGAACAGGTTCAGGTTGGCGTCGGGCTGCTGCTGCACGCTCGCCTGGTTGTCCTTCGCGAAGGAGTTGAAGGCGTGCAGACCGATGTGCGCGAACTCCTGGATCGAGGCGCCGACGTGACCGTGGAACGCGTAGGTCGAGCCCACGTTCGCGTCCATGAAGCCGTTCCAGCCCTCGGGGATGGTGCCCAGCACGGGCTTGTCGATGCTGCCCATGGCCGAGGCCTCGGCGACCAGCTGCAGGCCGTTGCTCACCTTCCAACGACCGGTCGCCGTCAGACCGGCGCCCTCGACGCGCGCGATCATGGGCGTGGCGTACTGACCTTCGTCGTACTCGCCCATCGTACCGTAGCGGTTCGTGAACACACCAGCGTAGACGGTGTACTTCGAACGTTCGGCGGGCGGCAGATCGAGCGTCAGGTACGCGTCCTTGATGCCGATCTGGTTGGGCGGGTTGAAGTAGCCGGCGGCGCTCGATGCCGTCTTGGCCGCGATGATCACCGTACCGCGCACCACGCTGGTGCCGTACGAGAAGTTCAGCTGCGTCCACGGGTTCGGCATGACGTTCGTGTAGGCGAACGTGCCGCGCTCGTTGGCGGGCGTCAGCGGCGGCGCGTGCCAGGTCGACTCCGACTGACCCGCGGCAGGATTCTGCCGGGTGCCGAAGCCTGCCCAGAACGGCAGCGTGAAGTAGCCGTGGAAGTCGAAGCGCCAGTCGTCCTTGCTCTGCGACTGGACGCCTGGGCTCACGCCACCAGGCAGGTTGCCGGCCTGCGGCGCGCCGGGCTCCATGCCCATCTGCGCGGATGCAGGGAGCGCAGTCAGAGAAGCTGCAGCGGCCATGCCGATCAGGGAAGTCAATCGACGCTTCATGGGGAACCTCTTCACTACTGCTCTCATGTCAGAAATACATGTTGGCCTGCAGGGCAACCATTTGGTCGTCGAGCCCCTGAGGATCGTTTGGCGCTACGTTCTGGATCACGACGCGATCGCCGTAGAACCAACGGGTGTATCGGATGTTGATCTGCTCGTGCGACAGGAAGTCCGTGCGGAACAGGATGCGCGGCGAGATGATGTGGTAGCCGCGCTCGGAGTCGGACAGGTCCGAACCGACGAAGTCGTAACGGAAGCCGACGGCCGCCCACGACACGATGTCGTAGATGATCTCGGTGCCGACCTTGAGCTTGGTGACGTCGTTCAGCTTCAGCTGGAAGCCCGGCAGGTTCGTCGACTCTTGCGGTGAGTTCACGTGCACGAGCGCACCGAAGAAGCTGGCGCGCACGTTCCAGTCGTTGGACGGGAAGTAGGCCGGGTACTTCAGGAACTTCTGCAGGCTCATGTCGTACTGGAAGCCGACGTGGGTCAGACTGCCGTTGCCGTTCGAGAGCTGGCCGAAGTACTCGTCCATCAGGCCGCGACCGCCGTCGGCGTTCAGGATGTTGATGACGCGAGGCACGCTGCGCGCGTTGTTGGCGATGGTGTGGCCGCCACCGATGAACAGGTGGCCGTAGGGCTCGCCGATGGCGCGCAGCGTGAGGCCGAAGGTGTCGATGCGGCCGTCGGGCTGCTCGGCAGCGATCGGTTGGCTGGGCTTCATCACCACGGTGGGCAGGCGATCGTCGTTGGCGAAGGCGCCGAGCCAGTGCGCCGAGATGTCGACTTCACCGAGGGCCACGCCGAAGTGGGCGTGGGTCACGTAGCCGGCGCCGTTGGTGGCGTCCGCGTACGCGTTGGCGTCGGTCGGCTCGATCCCGATCGGCGCCTTGTCCAAGCTGCCCTTGATGCCGACCTCGAACATGCCGACCAGGTCGCTGCCGATGTCGAAGTCGCCGATCAGCGTGGCGCCGGTGCCGCGGGTGTAGGCCACCATCGAGTGGCCGTAGTTACCCTCGGAGTACTGCGCCATGGCGCCGTAGCGATCCTGGAAGGCGCCGGCGAGCGCCTTCAGGCGGAAGCCGCTCATGCGCGGCGCACGCAAGGTGAGGTAGGCGTCGTTGATGCCCAGCTGCGACGACGGGTAGTTGTACGAGGCGCCGCCGGTCTGGTTGAAGCCCGCGAGGATCGCCGTGGCAGTTACGTAAGGGTTGCCGTAGCTGAAGTTCATCTGCACCCAGGGACCGGGGACGGCCTGGGTGGCTTCGAAGTCGCCGTAGCGACCGGGCACGATGGGCGTGGAGTGCCAGGTCGCGTCGGACTGACCGGGGGCGGCGCCGGGCGGCGTGGTTCGGCTGCCCATGCCGGCGCGCAGGGTGGCCTCCATGTAGCCATGGAACTGGAAGGCCCACTCTTCGTCCCAGGTGTCCGAACCAGCCGGTGCGGTGACACCACCGGGCATGGCTCCCGACTGCGGGAGCGCGGGGTTCATACCCAGCGGGCGATAGCCAGCGTAGCCGGGCACGTAGCCGGGGTTGTGCTTGTCGGAGTCACCCTCCCAGTACACCTCGGGCTCGAGCTCGGGACGGTACTCGGGTTCGGGCGGGCCGGACTCGTTCAGAGGGCCGGTCGACTTCTTCGGCGTGATGTCGGTCTCGTCGCTCGCCTGGGCCGCGACGGGAGCCGGGGTCTCCTCGAGCAGGACCGGCGTCGCGCCGTCGGCGGGCGCCGTGCTGGCTGCTCCGTCCGTCGGCTGCGCGTCGGGCTTGGGCTGCTCCGGGGCTGGCTGCGCCCAGAGCGATGCCGGGAGTCCCGCGCTCGCCAGCAAGGTCATGGTGAAAAGGCCGCGCTTCATTCGTTTACTTTCTCGCCCTGGTCGCAGAGCACTCGGCTGCGCTCTGGCTGTCTCGATGCATGAATTTCCACGCCCGCTCGGTGGTTACCGAGGCGTCGCGACGGTGGCGGCGCAGGCTGTGGAAGGGGCGGAACGGCATGGGTCGTGTCCGCTAATTTCGTAACAAGCCGTGGAAAATCTACGTGTGCGTTTGTGCTCACTGTCATGTACGAAAGGCCGGCCGCAGGCGGCCCATGTCAGCTTCATTTCCCAGCGAAATCGTGAAGTGAGACAGGACACACCGGAGTGCAGCCGCTGACAAGGTGGGTGCGTACGCTCCCTTTTGGAGCGTCGGCGACGAGTCGGCACGACGCCCCGATGCCGCGACCGAGCCAGATTGCTTGCGGACTCGCGAGGGGGCTGCCATTTCGACACCTGTACGAGCGAAGATGTACGTCGGCCGCCTCGCCCACCCGTGCATGCTTCTCCCGAGGACCCCCATCCATGAAGCCCTTTGCCCAATCGTTCGGCCTCCTGGCCCTCCTGGCCGCCCTCCCGGTGGGCTGCAGCACGGCCTCGACCGATCTGCCTCTCGACAACCTCTGCGTGCAGATGGGCATGGACCGTTACGAGTTCCTACCCGTCGGGGCCACGCCGATGGGTAGCTTCGAACTGGACGGTAGCGGCTCGATCGCTGGTATCGATCAAGGTGCGTTGATCATCGACGACGACGATCTCACCGATGACTACCCGATCTATCAGGAGGGTCAGCGCATCTACCACGACCTGGTCGACAACGACCCTGCGCTGAAGGCCGCGGTGGAAGCGTACGAAAGCAGCGACACCACCGATCCGCCGAGCACCGTTCCCGAGCTCACCGATCTGGTCGACGCCATCACCGTGGTCTGCCCGTACTATTCGATCTTCAACACCACGCCGGCGAAGGGCGTCGCGCCGCTGTTCGTGTCCTGCAAGGATCGATGGAGCGAGAGCGGCGACGGCATCCTGGCGACTTGGGATCTGGCAGCCTCGGCCGATCCTCAGGATCAAGCCATGGCGGCCTGCGGGACGGTCACCGGCACTCCGAACGCCTCGGCCATCAACTTCTGGGGTCCGGTCAGTCAGCGCACCGCGCAGGTGCCCGAAGACGGCTTCGACGCCATCGATGGCTTCACCTATTCGGGCATCACCATTCCGATCACGATCCCCGCCTATCGGACCTCGCAAGACATCTCGGAGTGGGAAGGCGTGGCCTTCTGGGCGCGCAACGCCACGGCCGAGGAAGCCGTCCCCTACGGGACCGCGGCGCCCGTGCTCGCGCACCCCGACATCCGCAAGAACGTGCCGCCCAACCCCAAGCCGCAAGACGGTGCATCGCAGGTCGGCATCATGATCCAAACCAACGACACGGCGGCGTTCGAGCTGGACGGCGTCGTGGCCTTCTTGCCCGACAGCGAGTGCACGATCGAAGGCGTGGATGGCCCCTGCTTCCCAACGCAGGCCGACTACGACGCCTTCAACGCGCCGCTGGTCGACGACGGCACCGGTCAGCTGGTGAAGTACGGCATCACGGACTCGCACGGCCGGCCCGCCGACGTGCCCCAGCCGTTCTGCATCGACTACAGCCCCATCGACGCCCCCGCCGGCGAGGAGACGCCCTACCGCAACCAGTGCTGGGACGGCTTCCGCTACATGCGCGAAATCGGCAACGAGTGGACCTTCATCTTCCTGCCCTTCGACGAGATGCGGCAGGCAGGTTGGGGTCAGTACGCGCCCAGCTTCCGCACCACCCAGATGCGCAGCCTCAGCATCGTGACCTCGGCCTTCAACGCCGTGAACATCGTCGTCGACGAGGTCGCCTACTACCGCAAGCGCCCGGTCGCGGCCGCGCCCTGAGCTGCGCCACGGGGCCGGTTGACCCGGCGCCACGAGCGGAAGGACGATCCCACCATGCGGGTCGTCCTTTCGTCTTTCTTGGGCCTGTTGCTGACGATGGGGCTCACCGGTGGCTGCAGCTCCGAGCCGAGCGACACCGACGACTCGAGCGCTGGAACGGGCGGGGGCTCGGGTGGGCCACCTCCTGGCCTGGGCGACTGCATGGTCTTCCCGGCTTCCAGCCCTTGGAACCAGGACGTCTCGGCCCTGCCGCTCCACCCGCTCTCGGACAGCTACGTCGATTCGATCGATCGAAACGCGCACGTACACCCGGACTTCGGCACCGAATGGGAAGGGGCGCCCATCGGTATCCCCTACGTCGTCGTCGACTCCACGCAGGCATCGGTCCCCATCGAGTTCACGGCCTACGGTGACGAAAGCGATCCCGGCCCCTACCCGATCCCGCTCGACGCGCCGATCGAAGGTGGCCCTGCGAGTGATGGGGATCGTCACGTGCTCGGCGTCGACACTTCAACGTGCACGCTTTACGAACTCTACCGGGCCTTCCCGGAGGGTGACCATTGGAATGCCGACTCGGGCGCCGTCTACGATCTGACGAAAGACGACCGGCACCCGGCCGGCTGCACCTCGGCCGACGCGGCCGGACTACCGATTTTTCCCGGTCTGGTGCGCTACGACGAGGTCGTCGAACAGGGCGAGATCCGCCACGCCATCCGCTTCACCGTCTCGCGGTCCCAGCGAGCCTACGTCGCACCGGCCTCGCACTACGCCTCGAGCGATACGGATCCGAACTTGCCGCCCATGGGCCTGCGCCTACGCATGAAGGCCGCGTTCGACTGCGAGTCGTTCTCCGACGAATCCCGCGTGGTCTGCACGGCGCTCAAGAAGTTCGGCCTGATCGTGGCCGACAACGGCTCCGACTGGTACCTCAGCGGTGCGCCCGACTCGCGCTGGAACGACGAAGCGCTGGGTGATCTGAAGACGATTCCAGGTGACGCGTTCGAAGTGGTCGACACGGGCGCCGAGCTGGTGACGGACGCACCCGACTGCGTCATCCCCTGAGGAAGGCCCGAGAAAGGTCCGAGGGGAACGAATTTCGACGGGTCGCGCCCGCCCCGAACAACCAGGGGGCAATGCCAGTTCGTCGACTTGGTTTCTCGTATTTCACCTGGGCGCTGGCGCTTTCACT
>DATIDO010000643.1:0-2011 GCA_035456245.1 Polyangiaceae bacterium | reverse complement strand
CCGGGATTCACGAACTCGAGGAACGAACGCCCCTCGTGTCCTTCCGGATCCTCCTCGCTGAACAGGCGATCGTAGAGGCGCACCGTCGCCTTCACGGCGTCGCGCGTCGAGAGCCAGTGGAGCGTGCCCTTCACCTTGCGGCCGTCGGGGGTGGAGCCGCCGAGCGACTCGGGATCCCAGGTGCAGCGCAGCTCGATCAGGTTGCCGGCCTCGTCGTGGACGGCGCTCTGGCAGGTGATCAAGCAGGCACCACGCAGGCGAACCTCCTTGCCCGGAGCCAAGCGGAACCACTTCTTCGGCGCCTCTTGCATGTAGTCGTCGCGCTCGACCCAAAGCTCACGGGTGAGCGTGACGCGGCGAACGCCGCGCTCGGGGTATTCGGGATGGAGCGGGACTTCGAAGACCTCTTCGCGGCCTTCGTCGAAGTTCTCGAGCACCACCTTGAGCGGCCGCAGGATGGCCATGGTGCGGTTGGCGTGGGCGTTGAGGTCCTCGCGCAGCTGGTATTCGAGCAGCGACACGTCGATCAGGCTGTCGCGCTTGGCGACGCCGATGCGCTCGGCGAAGGCGCGCAGTGACTCGGGCAGGTAGCCGCGGCGGCGCATGCCGGCGATGGTGGGCATGCGTGGATCGTCCCAGCCGTTCACGTGCTTCTCGGCGACGAGCTGCTGCAGCTTGCGCTTGCTGAGGATGGTGTAGGTCAGGTTGAGGCGAGCGAACTCGATCTGCCGGGGGACGGGCTGGAAGCCGCCGATGCTCTCGATGAACCAGTCGTAGAGCGGCCGGTGGTTCTCGAACTCCAGCGTGCAGAGCGAGTGGGTGACGCCCTCGAAGGCGTCGGAAAGCGGGTGGGCGAAGTCGTACATCGGGTAGATGCACCAGGCGTCGCCCGTGCGGTGATGGCTGGCATGACGGATCCGGTAGAGCAGCGGATCGCGCATGTTCATGTTCTGGTGCGCCATGTCGATCTTGGCGCGCAGGACGGCCTCACCCTCCTTCATCTCGCCGGCGCGCATGCGCGTCAGCAGCGTCAGGTTCTCTTCCACCGAACGCTCCCGGAATGGGCTGTTTTTGCCCACCTGGTAGTAGTTGCCGCGGCCTTCACGAATCTCTTCCGGGCTCTGGCTGTCGACGTAGGCCAGGCCCTTCTTCACCAGGGTGACGGCGCACTCGTAGATGCGCTCGAAATAGTCGGAGGCGAAGTAGATGCGCTCCTTCCAATCGAAGCCGAGCCAACGAACGTCGGCCTGGATCGACTGCACGAAGACGTCGTCTTCGGCGACCGGGTTCGTGTCGTCGAGCCGCAGGTTGCACAACCCGAAGCCGGCCCTCTCGGCCATCGTGAAGTTGAGGCAGATGGCCTTGGCGTGGCCCACGTGCAGGAAGCCATTCGGCTCGGGCGGGAAGCGCGTCTGCAGTACCTGGCCGTTCTTCCCCGTTCGCAGGTCATCGTCGATGATGTCGGCGATGAAGTTGGGGGCGGCGCTGTCGTCGCGCGGCGAGCGAGGAGTCTCGGCGGTGGAGTCGGTCATGGGGCAACGGAGGCGGGTCGGGCTCTCCGAGCCGGCCGTCCGGCGCCGAGCATGGTCAGGCCGCACCATCCCGGCAAGGGGGCCGCTCCTGGGGGCCAGGCGAGGCTCCGCCCGGCGCCCTGCGCGCGGGACAGGCGATTCAACGCCTCTGCGTCGCTGGCTCTAAACGTTCGGGATGACTGGTTAAACTCCGCGCAGCATGCCCACGACCCGCCCCCCGAAGTCGTCCCGTCGTCCGCCCGAGTCCGAGCTGCCCGAGGAACTCGCGAGTGCGCTCGCAGCGGTCCGCGCGAACTTGGGAGACATGGACGCCTGGGACGCGCTCGACGACGTGGCGCGGGATCTCGACCGCCCCGACGAGGTAGTGGCGCTGTACCGCGAGGCGCTCGGCGGCAAGGAGCCGATCCCGGTGCGCATCGAGCTGGGCCGTCGAGGCGCAGACTTCTGCGAGGAGTGGTTCGAAGAGCCCGAGCCCGTTC
>DATIDO010000642.1:0-5767 GCA_035456245.1 Polyangiaceae bacterium | reverse complement strand
GCTCCTCCAGGCCCAAGCGGGAGCCGATCTCGACCTCCACGATCGCCTCCAGCTGACCGGCCCGCGTCACGCCCAGCACCAGCTGTCCACCACGAGCGAGCGTGCGCGCCGCCTCGCGGACCTCGTCACCGAGCTCGGGGGCCACGAGCGAGAGCGGCCCGAGTACCAAGTCTCCGTCACTGCGCAGCGCCAGCGGTGCCTTGGGATCGAACAGCGCGCGTGCCTGATCGTGGGCCTGCAGCTGGTCGATGCCCGGCAGCGGGACCACGCGGCCCAGGGAGATACTGCTGCCGGGCATCAGATCACCCTGGATGACCAGCGTGTCGACGCGGTCGAGCAAGCGCAGCTTGTCGCGGCGCAGCACCAGCATGTGGCGCGACGCGAACAGTCGCGACAGCGCGGACGAGAACACCTCACGCCCCAGGCGCGCCGGCCGGGGGATGCCGCCGAACAACGCGCCCACGGCGCGCTGCATGCTCCGCGTGGAGACGAAGCTCACCGCGAAGCTGCCGAGCATCACCGCCCAGGCGCGGTCCGCGTACTCGTCGATCGGCCCGCGCGGCAGGGGCACGGGACGGGGTGGGATCTCGCGCGGGGCCGCCGCGCCCTCGAGCCCGAACAGGCTGGATTCCTCGGCTTCGAACAACCGCCGCTGCGCGCGCAGCTCGCCGCTGGCCGCGAGCTTTTCGGCGATGCCGACGACGCCGGTGAGCGGGCGCTGCGCCGGTCCCTCCAGCAGTGAGCCGAGCATGGCCAAGCCCAGATCGGTACGCTCCGTACCGAAGCGTGCGTCGAGCGGACCGCGGAGCCTCGGGATCGAGCGGACCAGCAGCACGGCCGATGCCAAGGTCGCCGCCAAGCGGCTGCGTGGCCAAGGCGTCATGCGCAAGACCAACGCTTGGAGGACACCGACGCCCTCGACCAGCGTGGCCAGGAACAGCTCTTCCAGGTTCTCCTGACTCGCCGGGTGCAGATCGGTCGGCCACGCGGCGCGGGCCAGGCCCGCAGCCAGCTCGGCCTCGAGCACCAGCGCCGTCGCGCGCTGCGCGTCGATGCTCCCCGACTGGAACGCCAGCACGGCACGTCGTGTGCCCTGGTGCACCTCGGCCCAATGGAACTCGGGGTGACGACGGACGAGCTTCGTCAGCTCATTGGCGACCGCGCCCAGATCGTGATGGTCACCGCCGCGCACTTCGACGTGGGCCCGATCGCTACTGATCCAGACGCGGCGGCTACGGGGCGAGAAATGCTGCCGGAAGAGGGCCAGGAGCTCGGCGGGCGTCATGAGGCGGCCGGACCATAGCAATTTCCCGAGCAAAGTGCGCCTGGTAGCCACTTTCGTGCGAGGGGGTCGGGCCCGTGTTACCGACGCCCGCATGAGCGACGATCACGAGCACGTGCACGACGAACACTGTGGGCACGACCACGAAGAGCCGGATGCCCTGACCGAAGCCCTGCTGCGGGCGCAGTCGGGCCTGAAGAGCGACGTGCAGGCCCTGGTCGACGTGCTGGACCAGGCCGAGGTCTACGTGCCCCTCGCCGAGGACGTGCCTGGCGTGAGTGAAGACGAGCAGGTGGAGATGGGTGAGGAGCTGACCTTTCGCCCCCACATGCTGCTGGACGCCGAGCACCGCGCCTACGCCGTCGCCTACACCGATCCCGCCCTGGTCGAGCCTTTGTTGGAAGAGCTGGGCTGGGAGACTTCCGGCGGACCGCTCAAGTTCATCCATTTGCCGCTGCGCGTAGCGCTCGATCTGGCCATGGAGAGCGTGGAAGGTCGTGACATCGAGGGCCTCGCCTTCAATCCGGAGACCGATCTGGAGCTGGTGCTGCGCCGAGACGAGGTGGCCTCGCTGGCCGCCGGCCAGGCGCTCCCGCTGGTCGGCTACGTCGAGCAGCTGCCCGAGGGCCCCGACACCGAGACCCAGGTGGTCGAAGGCGCCGAGCCCCCGCCCGCCGAGCTGCTGAGCGCCCTGGAAAGTGCCAAGTCCCGCATCCGCGAGCTCACTGGTTACCTGGTGCAGACCACCTTCAACCCCGAGCGCGATCGCGAGCCGCACCTCACCATCACGCTCTTCGTGTCCCAGCCCGATCTGGACCGCGAGGCGCTGGCCGAGCGCGTGATGGAGGAGGCTTCACCACACCTGCCGTCGCCCGGCTACGCGGACATCCTGTTCAAGGACTCCCCGAACTGAAGCGATGGCGGCGGACGATTCGCCCACCGTCACGCGCGCCGCGCCCCCCGTGGAGGAACCGAGCGAACACACGGGGCCAGCGCGGCCCGATCTGATCGAGGCGGGCCGCAAACACCTCGGCTGGGTCGAGCGCACGATCATTCGCACCGTGCGGGCCTCGTTCGAGCCGGGCCCCTGGGATCGCGTGCTGCGCTGGCTGCAGCGCACCATGGGGCAAGCGTGGATCCACCACGCCACCAAAAACCTGCGCCGTGTCAGCGGGCCCATCCCCGAGCTGGACGGACCCGGCAGCGTGCTCGTGGTGGCCAACCACCGCAGCTTCTTCGATCTGTACGTCATCACCGCCGAGTTGGTCCGTCGCGGTCTGACCAAGCGCATCGTCTTTCCGGTGCGCTCCAACTTTTTCTACGACTCGTTCCTGGGGTTGCTGGTCAACTTCTGGATGAGCTTCCTGGCCATGTACCCGCCGATCTTTCGTGACCGAAAGAAGGCGGCGTTGAACCTGACCAGCCTGGACGAGCTGGGATTCTTGCTGAATCGCGGTGGTGTTTTCGCCGGGCTGCACCCCGAAGGAACGCGCAAGAAGGACGACGATCCCTACACGTTCCTACCTGCGCAACCGGGACTGGGCCGCGTCATCCATCGTGCACGTGTCCCCGTCGTGCCCGTGTTCGTGAACGGCTTGGGCAACGACTTGCTCGCTCAGGTGCGCGGCAACTGGAACGGTCGCGGCACGCCCATTCACGTGGTCTTCGGCGAGCCGATCGATTTTTCCGATTTGCTCGATCAGCGCCCCTCACCCAGGCTTTTCCGCGAGATTTCCGAGCGGTGCTTGCGTGAAATCGGGGTGCTCGGCGAGCAAGAGCGGTCGCTGCGGGCTTCCCTCCCGCCCTCGTGAGGCGCACGATGCCCTGGTACGCCCCACGGACCGGTGGGGACGTCGAACCGTAGTGGCCACGACCTGGAACGAGAAAGCCGCAGAGTTGATCTGCGTGGGCATCGGTGCGGCGCACCTGGATGATCCGACGCGGGCGTTGCTCGATCTCGGCGTCTCGGGAGTGCTGATCGGTGATGCCACGTTCGCTGGCCCCAGCGAGGTCTACGAGCTGATCACCTCCATTCGGCGCCACGCCGGGCGCCCCTTGTTCATCGCCATCGATCACGAGGGCGCGGCTCGATCACGGCTGCAATCGGGCTTCACGCGGCTGCCGGCCCTGCGCGCGCTGGGTGACACCGGCGACGAGGATTACGCTTACGAAGTCGGGCGCGTGCTCGGGCGCGAGCTGCGAGCCGTGGGTGTCGATCTGTGCCTCGGTCCCGTGCTGGACGTCGCCACGAACCCCAACAACCCGGTGATCGGCGAGCGCTCGCTGGGGACCGATCCGCTCCTGGTGGCGCGCCTGGGCACACGGCTGGCCCGCGGACTGCAGGACGAAGGAGTCGGCGCCTGCGTCAAACATTTCCCCGGTCATGGCGACACCGTCACGGACTCGAACCTCGCCTTGCCCATCTTGCCGCATGGTGTGGTTCGGCTCGAAGAGGTCGAGCTGCAACCGTTCGTGGCCGCCGTCGAGGCGCGCGTCGCGGCCATGCTGGTCGGACACATCTTGTTCCGCGCGCTCGATTCGAAGTTCCCGGCGTCGCTCTCGCGTCCCATCTTGTTCGGGCTCTTGCGGCAGAAGCTGGCCTACCGCGGCCTGGTGCTGACGGACGACGTGGACATGGGCGCGCTCACCCGGCACTTCACCCCAGCGGAGATTGCCGAACACGGCATCGCCGCTGGCGCCGACTGCTTCCTGTGCGCTCGGCAGCCCGAGACGGCGCGCCAGTTGATCAACGCCATGGTCGAGGGCCTCGATCGAGGCAACATCCTGCCCGAGCGAGTCGAGGCGGCGCGGCGGCGGGTGAGCGCCTTCGTGCACCGCTACGCACCGGGCCCCCACGACGGTCACCTGGAGTCGATCGGTTCGGCCGAGAATGCCCAACTTCTCGGGCGTATCGGCGGCGGCCGACCCAGCCTCTTCGACATCGGCTGAACCGAGCTCCCGGCTCGCGACCCCGCCTCGCGACCTCGCCTCAGATCCACGGATCGGCGCGGCGGCCCGAATGCCCCAGCGCGCGCGTCGCCGACACACCCATGAGCACGCAGAGCCCCAGCAGCCACACGAGCACACCGCGTCGCAGCAGCTCGACGTGAGCGAGCTCCGGCCCACCACGCAACGCCAAGGCGAACAGACCGAGCCCCACCAGCACCGTGGGGAACACCACCCGGCCCAGCAAGCTCCAGCTGTCCGTCACGCGCGGCTCGGCCAGCCAGCGCGAGGCGGCGCCGAGCGCGGCCAGGACCAACCACAGCTTGCCGGCGAACCAGAGTCCGCCCCACAGGCTACCGGTGCCGAAGCCCTCGGCCCCTCCTGCGAACGCCACCACCCACACTCCTGCCAGCCAGGTCTTGCCGAAGGTGCCGATGACCTCAGCCAGGCGCCGCGGAGAAGCCATCGGCGACTCGAGCTCGAGCGCCGGTCGGAACCCACCACGCGGCAACAGCGCGCACCACGAAGCGAGAGCCAAGGCCAAGGCGGCCGGTGAATCGAGCAGCGCCCAACCGAAAGCCGTGGGGCCCTGCAGACGGGAGAGATCAGCGAGCTTCAGACTGCCCGTCTCGCTCGCACGCAGCACGGCCGCAGCGAACACCGGCACCAACCAGAGGGCGGCACCGAACGCGCCCAGCAGGGCCCCGGTTGCCGAGAAGCGGCGGCGACCGCTCGGTCGAGAAGCGCGAGCAGCCGAGCGCGCGCCCTGCCGTGAACCGGCCTGCCTCGAGCCGCCCAAGGCAAACGCCGAGAGCAGCACGCACAGGCCACCCAAGAGCAGCGTCAGCTCGAGATCGAACCAGCCGAACCACGCGCGTCCCGCGCGTCCCGGATCGCCGATGACCAACCAGAGGACCCCCGCCACCACGCCGAAGGCAGGCCCCTGTCCGGCGAGCGGCACCGCGGCCGCAGCAGCGCTCTTGCGCCCCACGCGACCCAGGGCCCACACCAACACGCGCGGCGGCCGCGCCGCCAAGAGCAACGCCACGAGCAACGCAGCCGCGAGCATCAATGCCTCGGCAGCCGCCGCGCTGGACGCCGGCTGGAACCTCGCGCGATCGACCAGCGCCGTAGCCACCCCGTCGTGGTCCGGCCGCTCGAAGACGAGCGCGCTCACGTCGAGGCCAGCCGCCGGCAGGAAATCGGCGCGCGCCGTGAGGCGCAAACCGTCCAACTCGAGCAGATGGTCACCGAGCGCGAGCCCGGCGCGCCCTGCTTCCGAGTCGGCCTCCACCGCATCGACCACGAGCGCGTCGGTGAGCGTGACGCCCAGGAACGACTCGAACCCGCCGTCCGCCGCATCGGTGCGCGCGCGCTGGAACACATCGAGCACCGTCTCGTCGCTCTGGCCCCGCAGGACGGGTCCTCCGCTGCGCGCCGGATCGAACTCCACGCTCACGCGACCGCGGAAGGTCACGTGCTCGGCCCCTTGGGCCAGCGCGCTGAGTTGGCGAGCGCCGAGCCGAACGGCGATGCGCG
>DATIDO010000641.1:0-7219 GCA_035456245.1 Polyangiaceae bacterium | reverse complement strand
GCCCGCTGCCGCCGGTGAGCCCGCTGCCGCCGGTGAGCCCGCTGCCGCATCGGACTTGCTTTCCTCGCCCACGGAGGGCCGCGCGGCCTTCTCGCTCGAAGCCGAAGGCTCGGCTTGCGCGACGCCGGACACCAGGAGCGTGCCCCCGAGCCCCCATGCGAAACGACGCCAGCTCGACATCGCTACTCAGAAGGCGCGAGCGGTATCGAGCAAGATGGTGACCGGGCCATCGTTGACCAGCTCGACCTGCATGTCGGCGCGAAAGCGGCCCGTCTCGACCACGGCCCCCGCCTCACGGCACGCCTGGCAAAAGGTGTCGAACAGCTCGCGAGCCGCGTCGGGCTCGAGCGCCTCGGTGAAGCTCGGCCGCTTTCCCCGTCGCACGTCGCCGAGCAACGTGAACTGGCTGATGGCGAGCAGGCCGCCACCCGTCTCCAGAAGGTCGCGGTTCATCTTGCCATCCTCGTCCTCGAAGATGCGTAGCCCCACCACCTTGGCGGCCAAGCTGCGCGCGGCTGCCTCGTCGTCCCCCCGCGCCACGCCCACCAGCACGCAGAAGCCGACGCCGACACGTCCCACGACCTCGCCCCCCACTCGCACTTCGGCGCGCGTGACGCGCTGAACGACTGCCCTCACCCTCGGCCCCTCCTCAGAGGTGGTAGAGCATGAAGTAGAGCAGAACGCCGCTCACCGACACGTAGAGCCAAATCGGCAGCGTGATGCGCGCGATACGACGGTGCGCCTCGATGCGCGAGGTCCAGCCACGGTAGATGGTGAGCAGGGCCAAAGGCACGACCAGCGCAGCCAACAGGATGTGCGGGATCAGCATCGAGAAGTAGACGGTTCGCCAGATCCCGGTACCGAGGAACGGAACCGAGCCCACCCGCGCGTGATGCAGCAGATAGGTGAGCAAGAACGTGCTCGAGATGCCGAAGGCCGCCAGCATCGAACGACGATGCCAGGTGATGTTGCCCATGCGGACGAAGGTGAAGCCTGCGACCAAGCAAACCGTGGCACAGGCATTCAAGAAGGCGTTGAGCGTCGCCAAGATGCTGGGGCGCTCGACCGTCTGCTGCCCCGGCAGCAGGTAGATGACGGCAGCGACGGCCAGGAACACGAACCCGCTGAGCGCCAGGATCACCCAGCGAACTTCGTTCGACTCCGGCGCGGGCGGCGCCAACTTCTCCGCGGAATTCATGGGCGCGCTCTAGCGCGAGCGGAGCCCGGGGCCAACGTCGGGACCGCGGATCGACGCACCCCGCTCAGGCGTCCAGCTCGAAATCGGCCAGGATCTCCCCGCGATCTCCGGAGCTAGCGCTTCCCGTTCGCTCTCCTTCGCCCCCCGGCCGAGCCTCGGCCTCGGGGGCGTTCCCGCGCTCCAGCTCGGCCTGTTGCCGAATGAGTCGCCAGATGGGGGGACCGAGCGCGTCCAGCTCCGTGGAGGCGAACGACTCGCCGCCGAAAGCCAACACGTTCTCCGTCTGCCGCTCCAGGATCCGCCGATCCTGAGAGAAGATCCAACGACCGAAGGGCTCGAGCAAGCCCGCCAGCAGGCGCGTGGGGCCCGGCGTGCGCAGGCTGATGACGGCGTAGAGCCGGGTCTCGTCGTCATCGATCGGTACGCCGAGCCCGGTCACGCACAGATGCACGGCTCGACCGAGTCGGTACTCCACCTGCAGCACGCTGGGCAGCATGAACCTGTCCCAGTGCGAGACATCGAGCTGCTCCCCTCCTCCGCTCGCCGAAAGCACCCGAGCCAGGAGCCCTCGGGGGGGCGGCTCACCCGAATACTCCGCCTCGATCCGGCCCCCCTGGCGTCGAACGACCACGCGAACGCGCGAGCGCGCACCACCGCGAAACAATCCACGGTGGAGAATCGAGGTGTGAGGCACATCGAGTGCGTTCTCGAGCACCGCGTACAGTGATGCGCCCGCCTTCACCTCGCGGATGAGCGTGACGTACCCTTTCTCGTGGCGTAGCGGCAACGCGAAGGGCTCGAGCAACGGGCCCTCCGGCGATGGGCACAACCAGAGAAAGTCCGCGTCTTCACGCAGCTCGAAGCGCCAAGCGGAAGGAGCCTTCCCGGCCTCGACCCGGCCCGGAACGCTCACACACTGCCCCTGACCGTCGAAGCACCAGCCGTGATACGGGCATTCGAGCTGGCCCTGTGCGTTGACCCGTCCGAGGGAGAGCGGGACGTTGCGATGGGGACAACGATCCGCGAACGCCGCCGCGCGCCCCTCACCGTCACGGAACAAGACGAAGCGACGCCCCCAAAGCTTCACCGCGCGTGGCCCATGAGCTAGCTCACGCGACCTCATGACCGGATAGAAGGCGCGGAGCAGTGGCTGAATCCGCCTCGGTCCGTTCACCATGGGTGAGCCTACACCCGCCCACGTTCGCGAGCGACCACGGAACAGTAACGGTGGAAATGGGGGTGGGCCGCGCTAGGCTCGTGGCATGGACAAGGACATCAGCTTCATGCGCTCGCTCTGCATGGGAGAGATCCAAGAGGAGCTCGTCGTGCCGTTCCCGTCGATCTCGACGGAGGAGAAGGAGACGCTCGAGGGGGTCACCAGCTCCGTCGCGCAAATGCTCGAGTCCCATCGCAAGGACTTCGTCGAGTGGGACCGAGCCGGTGAGTTTCCTCCCAGCTTCATCCAGGAGCTGCGGGATTTCGGTCTGTTCAGCCTGATTATCCCCGAGGAGTTCGGTGGACTCGGCTTGGGCAGCGCCGCCTACTCGCGAACCCTGCAGGAAATGTCCAAGTACGACGCCTCCGCTGCGGTCACCGTGGGCGCTCACAGCTCGATCGGCATGCGCGGACTGATCCTCTTCGGCACCCCCGAACAGAAGGCCGAGTACCTGCCGCGCCTCGCCACCGGTGAGTTGATTGCCGCGTTCTGTCTGACCGAGCCGGGCTCCGGCTCGGACGCGGCGAGCATCAAGACTCACGCCGAAAAGGACGGCGACGACTGGATCTTGAGCGGCGAGAAGCTCTGGATCACCAACGGCGGCATCGCCGACTTCTTCACCGTCTTCGCCAAGACGGGCGGTCCGGACGAGCGCGGCAAGCTCTCGGCATTCTTGGTGACGCGCGACATGGGCGGCGTCACCAACGGCCCGCACGAGGACAAGATGGGCCTGCGAGCCAGCTCCACCACGACCATCGTCCTCGACAACGTCCGTGTGCCCGGCAAGAACCTGCTGGGCGAAGAGGGCAAGGGCTTCAAGGTGGCGATGAACATCTTGAACAGCGGCCGCACCGGCCTCGGTGGCGGCTCGGTCGGCGGTATGAAGCGTCTCATCGAGCTGTCGACCCAGCAGGCCAACGGTCGCAAGCAGTTCGGCAAGTCGATCAGCGAGTTCGGCGCCATCAAGAAGAAGGTCGGTGAGATGGTCATCGACTGTTACGCGGCCGAGTCCGTCGTCTCGTTGGTGGCCGGATTGATCGACGGAGGCGCCGAGGACTACGCCATCGAGGCCGCCATTTCGAAGGTCTTTTCGAGCGAGGCGCTGTCGCGCAGCGCCGACGAGGCGCTGCAGATCGCAGGCGGCAACGGCTTCATGCGCGAGTTCCCCTACGAGCAGATCGTGCGCGACACCCGCATCAACCGCATCTTCGAGGGCACCAACGACATCCTGCGCCTGTTCATCGCGCTGAACGCGATGGAAGACGTGGGCCAGGCCCTCAAGGAGCTGGCGCAGAGCCTGAAGGGCGTCTTCAACGATCCGATCAAGGGCTTCGGCGTCATGCGCGAGTACGCGCTGCACCGCGCCTCGCTGGCGACCGGTCTCAAGCGCGAGAACCGTGTTTTCACCAAGCTCGCCCCCGAGCTGAAGGCGGAACAGGCCATCTTCGAGCAGGGCACGCGCGAGCTGGGCAAGGCTGCCGACCTGCTGCTGCGTCGCCACGGCAAGAAGATCATCGACAAGCAGCTGGCCACCACCCGTGTGGCCGACATCATGATCGATCTCTACGTGCTGGCGGCCGTCTTGAGCCGCGTCAGCTCCCGGATCGGCGAACTGGGCGTCGAGGGCGCCGCCGTCGAACTCCAGATCGCCCAGGCCTTCGCCAAGCGTGTCGCCCGGCAGATCCAGACACGCGTAGCCGAGCTCGACGACAACAACGACGAGCTGGTGAAAGGCTTGGCCGACCACGCCTTCTCGGCCGAGAAGTACTCCTGGGACACGATCTGACGGCCAGACCACCATGAACGCCGTCCCCTCCATCGTCATCCTGGACGGAGATCCCGCTGCGGGCTCGAGCCTCGCTCCCGAGTCCGCGCGGGGCGAGCTGGATTTCAGCCAGCTCGAGTCCCTGGGTACTCTCACCGTCTACCAGAACACTCCGCCCGAGCTGGTCGTCACCCGGGCGAAGAACGCCACCATCGTCCTCACCAACAAGGTCGTGCTGGATCGGGCAACCTTGGAGCAGCTCCCCCAGCTTCGCATGATCGGCGTGCTGGCCACGGGGACGAACGTGATCGACGTCGCCGCTGCCACCGAACTCGGCGTCGTCGTCTCCAACGTGCCCGGCTACAGCACCGCCTCCACGGCCCAGCTCACCATCGCGCTCTTGCTCGAGCTGTGTCACCACGCCGGCGAACACAGCCGCGACGTCCACTCCGGAACGTGGACCGGCGCCCGCATCTTCGCCTATTGGAAGCACCCACTGCTCGAGCTCGACGGCCTCACGCTGGGTATCGTGGGCTTCGGTGCCATTGGTCAGCGGGTAGCGCACATCGCCCAGAGCCTCGGGATGCGACTGCTCGTCCACACGCGCACCGCACGGGAGCTGCCCGAAAACGCTCGGGCGGTCGACAAGGCTACCCTGCTGGCGGAGAGCGACGTGGTGACTCTGCACTGTCCGCTCACCCCAGCGACCCAGCATTTCATCGACGATCAGGCACTGGCCGCGCTGCGTCCCGGTGCCCTGCTGGTCAACGTGTCGCGCGGGCCCATCGTCGATAGCTGGGCCGTCCGCCGAGCCCTCGACAGCGGCCGACTTGGTGGCTTTGCTGCTGACGTGCTGGAGGTCGAGCCACCGCCAGTCGACCATCCGCTGCTCCACGCGCCGCGCTGCGTCCTGACTCCCCACATTGCCTGGGCGACCGAAGCGTCGCGACGGCGGCTGCTCGCCACCACGCACGACAACGTCGAGAAGTTCCTCCAGGGAACCCCGCAGAACGTCGTGGGCGGCTGAGCCCGGCTGTGCTCGCCTGAGCCCGGCACGAAAGTCGGAGCACGTCTGGATTCGAGATGCGCTCCAATGAAAAGGGCCCGCAGCGTCGAGCCGCGAGCCCCTTTTCATTTCGTCGAGTCGGCTTTCCGACTCGGCGCGATCTCACTCCCCGGCCTGAGCCACGCTCGGTGTGCGCCGGGTGCTGAAGTGGGGCGTCTGCGTCAGCCCGATGAAGTAGTCGTAGATGGAGATCTCACCAGCTGCGAGCTGACGACGCTCGGGCTCGGCCAAGCAATGCTGGCCACCCGCACCGGAGAACGCATAGGCCGCCAAGAGGCCGCTCATGCAGTTCTCGATGTCGTCGTTCTCGTCCACCAGCTTGGCCAGATCCTCGAGGCTCGACACCGTGGTCGTCGAGCCGTCGTTCAGTACCACCTCGGCGACCGTATCGATGGCGTTGCCGTCCTCGTCGGCGCGCCAGCGGCCGGTCTCGTCGAACTGCTCCATCGTGTAGCCGAAGGGCTCGAAGGGCTTGTGGCACTTGCCGCAGGCGCCGAGAGCGTGGTGCTCCTCGAACTTCTGGCGAGTCGTCTTGGCGTCGGCGGCGTCGCCGGCCGTCTCTTCGATCGGCGGCACCACATCCGGCGGCTTGGGCTTCGAGTTGCAGAGGAAGCGACGATAGAAGAGCAGGCCGCGAAGCGTCGGAGACGTGTAGTCCTGGTGCGCCGTGGCGGCCAGCAGCGACCCCTGGGCGAGGATGCCGATACCCTGACCTTCGGGGCGGGCGACGGCGGTGGGCGAGCCGTCGGCCGTCACCTCACCGTAGCCGTAGAACTGCTTCAGGTTGTTGCCGATGGTCGTGTACGACGACGTCATCAGGTCGTGGACGGTGCCCTTGTCGCCGAACACCAGCTGGTCGGTGAACAGGCGCGTCTCGTCGATCATGTCGATCGAAATTTGCTGGGCGAAGTCGAAGTCGCCCTGCTCCACGCGACTCTGGCCACGAACCTTGCCGTACTCGAGCCACTCGAAGAAGAAGCTCTCCACGGCCTGTAGCCGACGCGGATGCTCGGCCAGCAAGCGCTGAGCCTGAGCCTTGAGCGCTTCCTTGTCCTTCAGCTCACCGTCCTTCGCGGCCGAGAGCAGCGCCGCGTCGGGGGTCGAGCCGGTGTAGACGTAGGCCAACTGGGTCGCCAGCTCGTACTGGTCGAGCGCGAACGCCCCGCCTTCGGCTTCTTTTCCGAGTTCGCTGCGATAGACGGCGTTCGGCGATTGGACCATCGCCATGGTCACCCACTTGATGCCCAGCTTGAAGTCCGAGCGCTCGGTGACCGACTGCTGGTAGCCCACGTAGCGGCTCACCTCGTCCGTGGTCAGCGGGCGACGGAACAAGCGCATACCGCGCGCGTTCACGAACTCCGTAGCGCACGCCTCGTCCGCGGCTTCTACCGCGCACGGCAAGACCTGGGGGAGCACCTCGTCGCTGACCAACAGAGCGCCGAGATCTTCACCCGTCTTCATGAGCTCGCGGGCCGTGGAGCCGTTCACCACCAGCGCCGAAGCGTCGTTGCTGAAGCCGAGCAGCGAGGCAACGTCGACCGACAGGCGCGTGGTCCACTCGGTCCCCGCCTCGGGGAAGATGTCCTTCAACGTCGCCTCGAACTCGGCCGCCGTCAGGCGACGCAACAGGCGAGGTCCACTGACCGAGGCCTCGCAGGTGAGGCGCGCGCGCTCCGGAGTAAGCTGGAGCCCCATCTCGCAGCCCGTCTCGCAGGCCGGAACCGCACCCTCGTCATCGTTGGCGGAGGCGGCGTCGCCATCCGGTCCGACAGCGGCGCAACCGGCCAAGCCGAGCGCGGAGAACGCCACGAGGGCGCCGAGCAATCCCAGGGGGTTTCGCGTCGTCGTCTTCATGCCTTGAGCTCCGCAGGAGTGCTGACGTTGGAGTCGCCGATCGTCGCAATGGGCGCGCCCATGGCTTCGGCTACCGCGGCCAAGATGTTCCGGTGATCTTGCGCCTCCCAGCTCACCACT
>DATIDO010000640.1:0-2061 GCA_035456245.1 Polyangiaceae bacterium | reverse complement strand
AGCTGGCGCCCGACCAACCCGCTGGCACCGATGACGAGAGCTCGAGCCATCGTGAAAGGCTCAGAACTGGCTCATGCCGGGCTGGGTGAGGAAGTCGCGTTCCTCGGGCGTGGTCTCACGCTCCAGCCAGGCGTTGCGGTGGGGAAAGCGCCCGAAGCGCTTGATGAGATCGCGGTGGGCCATGGCGAACTTGAGCTGTCGCTGCAGCTCCTCGGCGTGTTCGCCCACCTGCTCGGCTCGGAAGCGATCGAACAGATCGACGCAGCGGTTCTGCACGTCGAGGCGCTCGGCGTGCATGAGCGGCAGGTAGAGGAAGGTACGCTCGGCGAAGCGCAGCTTGCGATCGTAGCCGAGCGCGATGCCCTCGAAGGCCAAGGCGAGCGCTTGCTCGTCGGCCGAGAACATGCCGGGCGTGCCGCGAAACATGTTGCGTGAGAACTGATCGAGCACCAGCACGCAGGCCAGCAGTCCGCGCGGTGAGTAGGTCCAGGAGGGACGGCCGCCGGCGTTCAGCTGAGCGTGAACGGCAGCGAAGCGCTCGCGGACCTCACGGTCGAACTCGGGATCCTTGGCCCACCAGCGGGCAGCCAATTCTGCGTGGGCGCGACCGTCGAGCGTCAGCGGGCCGAACCAGAAGTCGAGCACGGCGGTCGTGGGATCCATCGGCTCCTATCCCAGCAGGTTTGCTCCCCACAGGGCAACCCCGGCGCGGGCTCACTCCCGTCCTCGCTCCGGCCGTGCGCCGCGCTCGGCGGCCGCTGCGGCAGCGCCCGGGCCGGCCCCGTGGTTGGGGACCCGGGGGCAGGGAGCCGGTCAGCGCCCGCGCGCCTCGCGTCCCAGCTTGGCGACCGGAGCGCGACGGAAGCAGCCCTCGATGTGGTCGTTCACCATACCGACCGCTTGCATGTGAGCGTAGACAATCGTCGAACCGACGAAGGAGAAGCCTCGCCGCTTCAGCTCGCGCGAGAAGGCATCGGAGAGCGCCGTGCGCGCGGGGACCTCGGCGAGGCTCGCTGGACGGTTCTGCAGCGGCTTGCCTTCGACGAAGCTCCACTGGAACGCGGAGAAGGATCCGAACTCACGCTGCACGGCCAGGAACGCCTTGGCGTTCTTCACTGCGGAGGCGACCTTCAGGCGGTTGCGCACGATGCCCGGATCGAGCAGCAGCTTCTCCAGTCGTGCGTCGTCGAAACGCGCCACCTTGGCTGGGTCGAAGTCGGCGAAGGCGCGACGGTAGGCCTCGCGCTTGCGTAGGATGGTGAGCCACGACAGGCCCGCTTGAGCACCCTCCAGGAGCACGAACTCGAACAGCTTGCGGTCGTCCTCGACCGGCACGCCCCATTCTTCGTCGTGGTAGGCGACGTAGAGCGGATCCGTTCCCGCCCAGGGACAGCGCACTCTCTCCCTGCTCATCGGCCCAGACTAACACCCAGGCGGCCTGGACGAGCCAGCGGCGCCCCGAGCGGCTGGCTCCGAAGCCAGGCCCCGACCCGATGGCGCCTCGAACCGATGGCCCGCGCAGGCGCCCCCGAACGGGTGAGAATGGCTGGAAAATCCCTGCCTCCGACAGGTCCCTCGTCCGGCTGGGTCGGGGCCCCCCCTGTGCTACAAGGCGGCTCCCCATGCTCGTTTCTTACCGCTGGCTGCAGGAGCTTTTGCCCGAGCTCGATCGCGAACCCCGGGAGATCGCCGACGCGCTGAGCGCGGTCGGTCTAGCCGTCGATGGTATCGCCGACTACGAGTGCGCGCTCCGACCGTTGCTCATCGTCGAGGTCTTGGAGGTCGCGCCCCACCCGGCTCGCCCGGCCCTCCAACTGGTCACGGTGCGTACCCGAGCCGATGACGCGGGTGCGCCGCCCAGCGGTCCGCGTGGTTCTTTGGCACCCGTACCCGAGCGGGAGTTGCCGGCTCGGGTCACCGTGGTTTGTGGCGCGAGCAACGTGCCGGCGCCCGGCGGCCTGGTGGTGCTCGCCGGCCTGGGCGCCAAGCTGCCCGGCGTCGACTTCGTGCTCACGCGCCGCGACATCGGCGGTGTCTTCAGCGAGGGCATGCTGTGCAGCG
>DATIDO010000639.1:0-15466 GCA_035456245.1 Polyangiaceae bacterium | reverse complement strand
CCTCTGGCCGATGTCGAAGTTTCGGTCAGCTCGGTCGAAGACGGCGCCCAGCTCGAGATTCTCGATCGTGGCTCGGGCATGACCGAGCCGGTGCTGCGCCAGGCCATGCTGCCGTTCTTCTCGACCAAGGCGTCGGGCACGGGCGTGGGCTTGGCGCTCAGTCGCGAAATCGTCGAGGCGCACGGTGGCAAGATGACCCTTTCGAATCGCGAGGGTGGCGGTCTGATCGTGTCGGTGTTCTTGCCGCTGGCTCGGCCGCCCGCGTTGTCCGAGCGCAGCTTCCCTTCACTCGCGGCCCATCCCGATCTGCGCAGTACTCCCGAACAGCGCAGCTCTCCCGAACAGCGCAGTGCCCAGGCCTCCAGCGCTCAGACGGGGACGCGCTTGCTGGAGAGCCAGCCGGAATTTCGCTACCCGGACGCCGACCCTGCGGGGCGGCGGGGTCCTTCTGGCCCCGACCGAAGCTGACGGTATACTGGTCGGAATGCTTCGCACTTCGACTGTCACGGCTTGCCTCGCCGCGTTGCTCTCGACCGCGTGCATCGGAGACGGCCTGGCCGATCTGAGCGACAGCCTCTTGGATCCGGACGCGGCGTTGCTCGATCGCCCCGGTCGCAAGCTGGTGTCGGGCCGCTACGAGCGCCTGGTGGTCGACGGTTCACTCGAGAACGGCGGCTACGTCCTGGCGCTGCGCGTGGATGGCGACGCGCCCCGCCTCGCCATCGTTCCGTTCCTGGAAGGCAAAGCCTGCGAGGTCCCCTCCACCGTCGCCTACGAGCGGCTGTCGAGCCGCGTCGACGTCGCGCTCGAAGGTCTGGTCGCGGTGCAAGTGAGCGGCGAGGCCGGCGGCAAGGGCACCATCCGCTTCGTCGACTTTTCCTGCAAGGAGCGCATGGCCGCGCTCGACAACGCCACGCTGCCCCGCATCGAGTTCCCCTCCGATGCTCCGCGAGGCCTGCTCACCATCACCGAGGATGATCGCCTCTACCTGGCCGACGCCGAGTCGCACGAGCTGGTTCACGTCGCAGACAACGTCGAATTCGGCCGCGTCGCCGACAACCGGCTGTGGACCAAGGAGAACGGCAAGCTGATCATCCGCGATAGCGAGCTGAAGATCGTCGCCACGCTGGGCAGCGGGCTCGTCGATTTCGTGGTGACCGGAGGAAGCCCCGAGGTCGTGTTCCAGGACGAAAAGGGCCTACACGCC
The DNA here is from genome assembly GCA_035456245.1 of Polyangiaceae bacterium. Taxonomy (GTDB): domain Bacteria; phylum Myxococcota_A; class Polyangia; order Polyangiales; family Polyangiaceae; genus NIC37A-2. Next base: position 14,259 of record DATIDO010000639.1, on the reverse strand, counting down.
TGGAGCGAGAAGGACGACGTCCGGACGCTGACCACGGACGGCTGCCGCCCCTTCGCCATCGACACCGCGAGCATCGCCTACTTCTCTCCGTGCGCTTCGCGAAAGCTGACGCTCGACGTACCTGGGCCCAAGGTCGGCTCCACGGCTCCGCGCGTGACGCTGGAAGGTCCCGAGAACGTCCAGAACGTCGACAACGTGCTGATCACCTACGGCCTGGGCGAGACCCCCACGCGCGTCGCCTTCATCCGCAGCGAAGATCCCTCGGCATTGCGCGGCGAGCTCGTCCTCTCCACCTTCGAGGGCAAAGACATCCCCGCCGATGCCGCCTTCGCGATGCCGCTCGCCAGCAAGGGCGACGATCTCTCGATCATCGGCGGCAACATCTACGGCGCTTGGGACGGCACGTCGGGTGATCTGTACGAGTTCCAGAGCGACAACGAGCTGCGCAAGTTGGCGGATCGGGTCGCCCAGCTCCCTGGTCTGTTGCCCTTCTCGCTGCGCGGTGTGCTGGTCCGCTACGACGGCAAGGTCGGTGATCTGGTGGTGCTCGAGCGCACCAAGGACGGCGCCAGCGAGACGCTGCTGTCGCGCGGCGTACCCATCCAGTACCAGGCGCAGCAATCCGACGGCGAAGCCATCGCCTACGTGAGCAAGTTCGGCGGGACGTCGGGGCAGGTCGATCTGGTGACCGGCGCCGAGGTGAAGACCGTGGCCCCCTCTGCGCTGCGCGACACGCTGCGCTTCCTCGATCAGCCCAAGGCAGTCGCCTACCTGGAAGCCAAAAAGAGCGGCGACGGAGCCAGGCTGCACGCCTACCTAATCGACTCCGCTCTCGATCTGATCATCCACGACGTCGTCTCGGAGTACCGGCCGGTACCCTGGCCGTCGCCGGGCCTGCTCTACGCCGTTCCCACCGGCGGTGACGCCGGGATCTGGTTCTCCAAGGCGCGCTGAAAATGGCAGACCGAGACACTCGGGCTCCTCGCGGAGCTCGAGCATCTCGGTTTCATTCGGAATAGGCAGGGTTCGGGCAGGCGAAGGAGCCCGGTGGAGCCGGCCCCGTTCGAACTCGACGGAGGAGGCTCAGCCGCCCGACTGACGGCGCTGGAAGGCCGGCACGTCCCAGTCGGTATCGAGCTGCGAGGGGAAGCTGCTGCGCTCGCGGCCGCCGGCGGCGTCCGAGAGGCCGAGCTGTGCAGCCGACGAGGCCGAACCCTTGCGCGCGAGGGCCGGAGCCGACTCGATGCGACCGGCCGAGGCGGGCGCTACGGAAACCGGCGCGGCGCTCTCACGCGGCGCGGGGCGCGAGATGCCCTTCACCGTCTCGATGGCCGTCTCGGCGACCGCACGCTCGAAGCCGGTGGCGATGACCGTCACCTTGAGCGCGTCGGCCATGCCCTCGTCGATCGAGGCACCGAAGATGATGTTGGCATCCTCGTGCGCCTGCTCCTGAATCAGGCTGGCGGCCTCCTGGATTTCCTTCATGCGCATGTCGGCGCCACCAACGATGTTGATGAGCACGCCGGTCGCACCGTGGACCGAGATGTCGTCGAGCAGCGGCGAGGTGATCGCCTGCTCGGCAGCCAGACGGGCGCGACCATCGCCCTTGGCGCAGCCGGTACCCATCAGCGCGCGACCCATGCCCGCCATCACCGTGGTGACGTCGGCGAAGTCCACGTTGACGATGCCGTCGAGCGTGATCAGATCGCTGATGCCGCGAACGGCCTGGTAGAGCACCTCGTCGGCCTTGCGGAAGGCTTCGACGAAGGTGATGTTGTCGTCACCCAGCATCATCAACTTCTCGTTGGGGATGGTGATGAGCGTGTCGACGTGATCGGTCAGCGCCTTCAGGCCGAGGTCGGCGCGGCGCATGCGCTGGCGACCCTCGAAGCCGAACGGCTTGGTGACCACGCCCACGGTCAGGCAGCCCATCTCACGCGCAATTTGCGCGATGACCGGCGCTGCGCCCGTGCCGGTGCCGCCGCCCATGCCAGCGGTCACGAACACCATGTCGGCACCCTGCAGGTGCTCCTTGATCAGGTTCGCGTCCTCCAGAGCAGCCTTGCGGCCGCGCTCCGGATCGGCGCCGGCGCCCAGGCCGCGCGTCACGTTGGCCCCGATGTGGATCCGCTCGGCCGCCGAGTTGGCGTTGAGCGCCTGAACGTCGGTGTTGACGCTCAGGAAGTCCACGCCGTCCAGGCCGAAGTGAATCATCGTGTTGATGGCGTTGTTGCCAGATCCACCAACGCCCACAACCTTGATGCGAGCTCGGTACTGTTCCGTCTCGTCGGCGAATTCGATGCAAAAGCTCATGTGTTCCTCCCTGCTGCGATCCGTCTTCGATCGCCGATCCAAGCTCCAGGATCTGCCTATCCCGTTGGTGCTTGGCTCGATTGTTCCGTTCGTTTGCCCAGTTCCTCGTCGCTGCCGCTCGTCAGAAGGCTCCGCGGAGCCAGCCCATCAGCCCACGCCCCAGTGAGGCCGGTTGCTCCGACCGCTGCGCGGCCAGCACCTCTTGCTCGTCCGCGCGGTGCACGGCCTCGGCCAGCTGACGCGCGCCGTAGCGCAGCAGCCCGACGCTGGCCGCGTACTGCGGTCCCTGCACCAGCTGCGTCAAACCCGTGACTCCCACCGGGAAGCCCATGCGCACCGGCATGCCCAGCACCTCTTCGGCGCACTCGACCATGCCTTCCATCAGGTTGGCTCCGCCCGTCAGCACCACGCCGGCGCTGACGCTCTCCAGCAGGCCCGTCTCTTCCATGCGGCGACGCACCTCGTGGAAGATCTCGTCGCAGCGAGGCTCGATGATGTCGCTGAGCAGACGGCGCGGCACCCGACGCGGCGCGTGGCCACCGACACCCGGCACCTCGACCTCTTCGTCGTCGCCGATCATACGACCGAGCGCGCAGCCGTAGTTGCGCTTCAGGCGCTCCGCTTCACCCGTGGGGGTGCGCAGGCCGGCGGCCAAGTCGCTGGTGATGTTGTTGCCGCCGACGGGGATGACGCTGGTGTGCGCGATGCCGCCGTCCACGTAGAGCAGGATGTCGGTCGTGCCGCCGCCGATGTCGACGATGGCCACACCGATTTCCTTCTCGTCGTCGCTGAGTACGGCGTCTGCCGCGGCCAACGGTCCGAGCACGATGTCGGCCACGTCGAGGCCCACACGCTCGATGCAGCGCACCACGTTCTGCACGCAGCTGGTCGCCGAGGTGACCAAGTTGACCTTGGACTGCAGGCGCACGCCGCTCATGCCGATCGGGTCGCGAATGCCGTCCTGGTTGTCGACCACGTACTCGCGGGGCAGCACGTGCAGGATCATGCGGTCGGCGTCGACCGGGACGGCTCGGGCCGCTTCCAGTACTCGCTCGACATCGCCGCGCGTCACCTCGCGACCGCTGACCGCGCACATGCCGTGCGAGGCCACGCTGCGCACGTGGCTACCAGCCACCGAGGCGAACACGGTGTCGATCTCGACGCCGGCACAATTCTGCGCTGCCTCGATGGCCTCGCGAATGGCCCGAACGGTCCAGTCGATGTTGGTGACGACGCCCTTGCGGAGGCCGCGGCAAGGGACATTGCCCGCGCCAAGGATGGTGATGCCGTCCGCGTCGACCTCGCCGACAACGGCGGTGACCTTGGTGGAACCTAGGTCGAGGCCAACGATGATCTCCGGGGAACCAATGCCTGTGCTCATGATCGTCCGAGGGGTGAGGAGTACTACTCGCTCGAGGTCGGACCGACGCTGCCACGCTCATCTAAGTGTGGCCAAAGTTTTGGCGATTCCCTACTTCACTCGAACCACGACGCGCTCGGGATGTGCTTCGTTGTCGAGGAAAACCACGCCCGGCTCGGCCGCACCGGCCTCCACCTTGCCGAGCACACGCACGGCCCGCGCCAGCTTCTGCTGGTAGGGGGGAGCCCCCAGGTGCAGCGCGACGCCCTGACGGCCGACGGTCAGCACCGCATGGCCGCGCTCGTCCAGGTGGAGCTCCTCGGGCGGGAAGGCCCGACCGAGCGGCAGGCGCTCGTAGTCCTCGAGCAGCGCCAGGGCCTCGCCCAGGCGGGCCAGCTCGGCGCGTGAGTCGCGCCCCAGCGCCGCCTCGCTCAGACCGGTCAGCACCGGCAGATCGTGGGGATCCTGAGGCTCGAGTCGCTTGAACGGCACGCCGTCCGCCGAGACGAGCCAGCTCTGATCACCGAGGATCCACAGGGCCCGTGCGGCCCGCTCGCGGATCTCGACCCGCACGTTGCCCGGCAGCCTGCGGGTCACGCGGGCCGTCTCGATCCAGGGGTTCTTCAGGATCGCCGCCTCGGCCTGGTCACTGTCGAGCAAGAAGACGTTCTCGCCCGAGCGGACCCCGGAGCCCTCCAGCACCTGATCCCGCGTCAGGCGCCGGATCCCATCGACCACGACCTCGCGAATGGCGAAGCGGGGGGTCGTGGTGGCGTAGCGGTGCACGCCGAAGCCCAAGGCAGCCGCCGTGGCTACCGTCAGCACCAGGCCAGCCAAGATCTTGAGACCCGCCTTCCAGAGCTCGCCGGAACGACGAGGTAGCGCGGCATCATCCCCTTCCCAGGGAGAGCCGTCCTCGGCAGGAGCCCGGGTGGGCCCCTTGCGGCGCGCTTTCTGGTTCCGACGGTTGCTCAAGCAGGCTTCTCGCCGCGCAAAGCGCGGATCCGAGCTCCGAGGGGCGCCAGGATCTTGTTGATGTCACCCGCGCCCAAGGCGATCACCACGTCACCCGATTTGGCCTTCGCGGCCAACAACTCGACGACCTCGTCCTTGCTGGCTGCATAGGCAACCGCGTGGTGCCCGTGCTCGGCGATGGCCTGAGCCAGCGCCGCCGAGTCAGCGCCTTCGATGGGCTTTTCTCCCGCAGCGTAGACGTCCACCAACAGCAGCTCGTCGGCGTCGTTGAAGGCCCGGGAGAACTCCTCGAACAGATTCTTGGTGCGCGAATAGCGGTGAGGCTGGAACGCCACGAGGACACGACCGGTGTAGGCGTTGCGTGCGGCGGCGAGCGTGGCCTGCACCTCGGCCGGGTGGTGCCCGTAGTCGTCGACCAGCGCGATGTCGTCCGGACGGTCGATGATGGAGAAACGTCGAGCCACGCCGTGGAACGTCGCGAGCGCTTCCTTCATCACATCGAGCGGCACGCCCAGCTCATCGGCCACGGCGATGGCGGCGAGGGTATTGAGGACGTTGTGCAGGCCAGGCATGGCCACGGTGAAGCGTCCCAGGCTCTTGCCGCGCGAATAGGCGTCGAAGCTGGTGTGGACCCCTTCGCCGCGCACGTTACGGGCCGAGTAGTCCGCCTGCGGGCTCAAACCGTAGGTCACGTGACGCCGCTGCACCTGGGGGAGCAGCTCCTGGACGTGTGGGTGATCCAGGCAGAGCACGGCCAGGCCGTAAAATGGCACTTTCTCGATGAACTCGAGGAAGGCCTCCTTGAGCTTCTGGTGGGTACCGTAGTGGTCGAGGTGCTCGGGATCGATGTTGGTGACGACCGCGATGGTCGGGGTGAGTCGCAGGAACGAGCCGTCGCTCTCGTCGGCCTCGGCCACCAGCAGATCGCCGGTCCCCAGCTTGGCGTTGCTGCCGAACGACGCCATGCGCCCGCCGACGACCACCGTGGGATCGAGGCCGGCCGCCCGCAGGACGGTAGCCACCAGCGAGGTCGTGGTGGTCTTGCCATGGGAGCCGGCGATGGCCACGCCGTACTTGACGCGCATCAGCTCGGCCAGCATCTCCGCGCGGGAAATCACCGGGATGCCCAGCTCGCGCGCCCGCACGATCTCGGGGTTGGTCGGGAGAATGGCCGACGAGTAGACGACGACGTCCGCTCCCTCGACGTTCTCGGCGCGGTGCCCCACGTCGATGCGCACACCGAGCCGGCGCAGGTGCAGGGTGTTCTCACCGTCGCGCAGATCCGCGCCCGACACCTCGAACTCGAGGTTGCGCAAGATCTCGGCCAGGCCGCTCATGCCGATGCCGCCGACTCCCACGAAATGCACGTGCCTGACGCGTCCTCGAAACATACTGACCGCACTCATAACCGAGATCACGCCCTCGGCAAGAGCGCGAGCCACCCGGCTGCTCGGAGCAGAAATTGCCGAAAAACGAGCGGTTCCAGCTCCTGCTGTGGTCGGCGCGGTTGGCGCGGTTGGCGGCGCTGCAGCTCAATCGGCTGCGCCGAAAATCGGCTGCGCCGAAAATCGGCTGCGCCGAAAAAACCAGCTCAGCCGGCTGCGCCGAAAGCCAGGTCGAGGAAGTCCTCGGCCACGCGCGTCGCCGCGTCGGGCTGCCCCATGCCCCGTGCGGCCTCCGCCATACGCGAGAGCACGCTGCGATCGTCGATGAGCAACGTGAGCTCCGCGGCGAGCCGCTCGACGCCGAGGATCTCGTGGGGGAGCGAGCGCCCCGCCCCAGCTCGCTCGACGGCCTCGGCATTGATGCGCTGGTGATCGCCCGACGCGAAGGGATACGGAAAGAGCAGACTCGGCCGCCCCACCGCCAAGATCTCGCTGACCGCCGAAGCACCCGAGCGGCTGAGCACCAGCTCGGCCGCCGCCAGTTCGGCCGGCATGTCGTCGATGAACGGCGTCACCCGCGCGGCCAGGCCGAGCGCCTCGTAGCGCCCCCGCACGTCGTCGATGTGGGCCGCTCCAGCCTGATGCACGATCTGGACGGGTGACTTCAAGCGAGCGAGCGCCTGCGGCACGATCTCGTTCAGCGCTTTGGCACCTTGCGAGCCACCCAGGACGAGCACGCGCAACGGGCCGCGGCCGGCAGGTTGCGGGCGCGGCACGAAACCGCCGCGCAAGGGCACGCCCAGGCGACGAACGACAGCAGGCGCGAAGCGTCGGTCGGTGATCTCGAAGGCCGTGTACGCCCGGTCGACGACCGGGGAGAGCAGCCAATTGGCCAGCCCAATCACGCTGTTCGGCTCCAGCAGCGCGAGCGGGAGCCCCAGCGTTCGCGCGGCCAGAGAAACGGGCCCCGCGGCGTAGCCACCGACCGAGAAGACCGCCGCCGGCTCGAGCCGACGCAAGAGCGCGCGCGACTCGGGGAGCAGCGCCGCTGCGCGAGCCACACCGCGAACCACACCGCGCGCTCCCCCGCCGCGGATCGGCAAGACCGACAGCAGCTCGAGCCGATAGCCTCGTTCGGGGACGAAGCGTGTCTCCATGCCCCGCTCCGTACCGACGAAAATGGGAGTGAGCCCCGGGCGGAGCCGAACCAGTGCATCCGCCACGGCGACGAGCGGAAAGACGTGCCCGCCCGTTCCTCCGCCTGCCAGCACCACGCACTCGCTCACGCCGGCACCTCGCTGTCACCGAAGCCTGCCGCATCGGCGACCACGTCCGAAGCCTCGGGCGAAGGCCCCCCGACCACGCCGGACGACGACAGCCGCGGGCGGGATACGTTCAGCAGGATGCCGATGGCCGCGGCGTTCACCAGAAGCGACGAACCACCGTAGGAAATGAACGGCAGAGTGAGGCCCTTGGTCGGCAGCATCGACATCGACACCGCCAGATTGACCAGCGCCTGCACGCCGAACAGCATCGACAGGCCGAATGCCACGTACGAGCCGTACTCGTCGGGGGCCGAGAGCGCCGTGCGCACCCCGCGCGCGACGATCAGCGCGTAGACCAACGCCAAGGCCACGATGCCGATGTAGCCGAGCTCCTCGCCGATGATGGCCGAGATGAAGTCGGTGTGTGACTCCGGCAGGTAGAGAACCTGCATGCCCCGCCCCAGGCCCAGGCCGGTCGCCTGCCCCGAACCGAAGCTCATCACGGCCTGGAAGGGCTGGTAGGCGAGATCCTGGCGGTGCTCGACCACGTCGAACCAAGCCAACATGCGCTCCCAACGGTAGGCGGTGAAGCGCACCGCCCACACGGCCAAGAACGCTCCGAGCGCAGCGACGCCGAGCAGGTAGCCGAGCCGCGCGCCCGCCACGAACAGCATGGCGAAGGTGAGGAACGACAGCACCGCGGCGCTGCCGAAGTCCGGCTGCTTCATGCAGATCAGGATCAGCGCGCCCGCCATGATCAGGTGCGGCAAGAGTCCGATCGAGAAGCTCTTGACCAGATCCTTCTTCTTGTCGAGCGAGTAGCCGAGCCAGAGCACCATGGCCACTTTGGCCATCTCCGACGGCTGGATGTGGATGGGACCGACGCGCAGCCAGCGCGCCGCGCCGCCGCCGCTGTGGCCGAAGCCCAGCACGCTCAGCAGCATCATCACCGTGACTGCGCCCAGGGTGAAGTAGGTCAGCAGGCGTAGCTTGTGATAGTCGAACCGCGACACGCCCCACAGCACCAAGAGCGATGCGATGGCGAAAATGCCCTGTCGTTGCAGGAAGTGATGGGGGTTGTGGAAGTCGGCGGTCGCCTCGATGACGCCCGCGCTGTAAACCATCACCACGCCGAAGCCGAGCAAGCCGATCACGGCTGCCGCCATGACCGGGTCCATCGCTCCGGTGCGCGGACCTCGCTCGAACAGCTCGGCGAAGAACTTCTTCACCCCTCCTCCTTGCCCATGCTGCGCGCCAGCGCCTGGACCGCCTCGGTGAAGCGATCACCGCGCTCGGAGTAGTTCTTGAACATGTCCAAGCTGGAGCAAGCCGGGCTGAGCAGCACGGCGTCGCCGGGGCGAGCTCGACGGAAGGCGCGCTGCACTGCGTCGGTCATGCCGCGAGCGCGCTCGACGGGCACGACGTCGCCGATGGCCTCGGCCAGCCGATCCGCCGCCTCTCCCATGAGGATGACAGCGCGACCCTTGTCGGCCAGCGCCGCCACCAGGCTGTCGTAGCTGCCCAGCTTGTCGCGGCCGCCGGCAACCAGCACGCCCTTGTCCTCGGTCAGGCCGCGTAGGGCCGTCACCGCGGCGCCGACGTTGGTGGCCTTCGAATCGTCGTAGAAAGAGACGCCACGCACGCGACCGGAGAGGCCCATGCGATGCGGAAGCGCACGGAAACGGCGCAACCCCTCGGCGACGTCCTCGGCCGAGATGCCGAAAGCGCGGGCCGCCGCGATGGCCGCAGCTGCGTTCAGGTGGTTGTGACGACCGTGCAGGTCGGCCCCTTCCAGCGAGAAACGCTCGCCGGTTCGCTTTTCCACGACGTCGCTGCCATCGACCGAGTAGTCCCCACCGTCGCCGAAAGTCACGAGCCGGCCGTTGCCGCGCTGAGCCTGAGCGAGCGCCAGCTCGTCGTCGACCGGCGCGATGGCCACGTCGTTCTGCGTCTGGTTCTGGAAGCAGTTGCCCTTGGCCCAGGCGTACTCGGCGAAGCTCGGGTAGCGGTCCAGGTGGTCTTCGGTGATGTTCAGCAGCACCGCCACGTTGGGGCGGAAGGTCGGCACCCGCTCCATCTGGAAGCTGGACACCTCGAAGATGGTGACGTCGGGGCTCTGTTGGGGCGCGTCGCACGCCGGCTCACCCAGGTTCGCGCCCACGAAGGCGCGGTGACCCGCAGCCTCGACCAGGTGTCCGAGCAGCGTGGTAGCCGTGCTCTTGCCGTTGGTCCCTCCGACGGCCAGGAGCGGCCCCTCGAGGAAGCGGCTGGCCAGTTCGACCTCACCGATCACCTCGGCCCCGGCCTTGGCTGCTCGAGCCAGCTCGGCAAACGGCGGCACCCCTGGCGAGAGCACGACCAGATCGGCCTGCTCCCAGGCGACGCCTTCGTGGCCGCCCGTGACCAGCTCGATGGGCAGACTGCGAAGGCTGCTCGGTAGGCCATCGGCCTGCGCCTTGTCCGTGCCGGTCACGCTCGCGCCGTGGGCCACCAGGAGTTCGAGGGCCGAGCGGCCACTGGCGCCCAGGCCGACGACGATGGCGCGCTTGCCTTGGAGTCGAGGGAGAGAGTCTGCCATCAGCGCACCTTGATCGAAGACAGCGCAACGAGCGCCAAGAGCAGCGAGATGATCCAGAAGCGCACGATGATGCGTGGCTCCGGCCAGCCCTTCTGCTCGAAGTGATGGTGAATGGGCGCCATCAAGAACACCCGCTTGCCGAACATCTTGAAGGAGGCGACCTGCGTGATGACGCTGAGCGCCTCGAGCACGAAGATACCGCCCAAAATGGCGCTGAGCAGCTCGTTCTTGGTCAGGACGGCCAACATGCCCAGGCCGCCACCCAGCGCGAGCGAACCGACGTCCCCCATGAAGACCTGAGCTGGGTAGGTGTTGTACCAGAGAAAGCCGATGCCCGAGCCGATTACGGCCGCGGCGAACACGCTCAACTCGGCCATCTCGGGGATGCCGGCGATGTCGAGGTAGCCGGCCAGCGGGCGCCCGAACAGCACGGAGCCGGCCACGTAGGCCCAAACCAAATAGGTACCCGAGCTGACCATGACGGGGCCGATGGCCAAGCCGTCCAGGCCGTCGGTCAGGTTCACCGCGTTCGAGGTGCCGATCACCACGAACAGCGCGAAGCCGAAGTAGGCCCACGGCGGCAGCGTGACCGGGTACTTGTCGAAGGCGACGAAGGGGATCGAGAGGCGATGGCGGATCTCCTGCCAGCCCTCGGGGAGCCCTTCTTTACCGAGGAAAAGGAAGCCCAGGATGGCTCCACCGATCAGGAGCTGGCCGAGGATCTTGTAGCGACCGGGCAGCCCGCGCGTGTTCTTGCCTGTGATCTTGAGCCGGTCGTCGAGGTAACCGATGAGGCCGTAGCCTGCGGTGACCGCGGTCGTACACAGCACGAAGGCATTCTTCACGTCGGCCCAGAGGATCGTCGGCAGAAGGCAGCTGAGCAGGATCAGGGCGCCGCCCATGGTCGGCGTGCCGGCCTTGCTCAGGTGGCTCTGGGGACCTTCGGTCCGGATCACCTGCTTGATCTGCTTGCCGCGCAGCGTTCGGATGAACCAAGGCGTCAGCAGGAAGCTCATGAGCATGGCCGTGATCACGCTCATGATCGCGCGAAACGGCGTGTAGCGCAGGACGTTGAGCACACTCGCCCAACCGAAGCGCTGACTGAGAGGATAGAGCAGCTCGTAGATCATTCGAGTCGTCCAGGAGCCTGCCCAGCATCAGGTCGGCCCTGAGCCTGGCTCGTAGCAGAGACAGGGGTCGCCAGACCAATTCGCTCCACCAACTCGGCGACCACGCGCTCGGCCCGGACCCCTCGTGAGGCCTTGACCACCACCACGTCGCCGGCCGCCAAGCGGGGCACCAAGGCCTCGGCAACCCCCGAAACATCGGCATGGAAGTAGGCTTCGAGCCCCCGCTCCTGGGCCCGCCGCACCAAGTACTGGGCATCCCCGGCGATGCCCCAGAGCGCGACCGCGCCGCTGGCCCGACACGCGTCGCCCAGGTGCTCGTGTGCGGCCTGCGACAAGCTGCCGAGCTCGAGCATGGCGCCGAGGACCAACCACAGCCGACCGCCAGTCGACTGGGCCAGCTCGCTCCCCGTCGCCAAGCTGTTCTCCACGCTGGCTGGGTTGGAATTGTAGGTGTCGTCGAGGACCAGGAGCTCCCCACGCAGGCGCAAGAGCTGGGAGCGCCCAGGCTCGCCCGCGTCGCTCAACGCGCGGCTCGCCAACGGGCCGTCGATCCGCCCCGGAAAGAGCGCCTCACACGCGCACAGCCCCCCGAGCACGGCCAGCGCACCCGCTCGCCCGAGCAAGCGACTCTCGACCGTGAGTTCCCGCTCCCCGAGGCGCACGCGCAGCCGGGTCTCGCCGCTCGGCTCGGTGTGACGCTCCAACAACTCGGCGTAGGCGCCCGGCGCCAGATCGTAGGCGAGCCTGCGCACACCGACACTTCGGAGCTCGAGCTGACGCGCCACCCGCTCGTCGCCCCGGTAGCCGATGGCCACACCCGTGGGGCGCAGGTGCTCGAAGAGCCCCGCCTCCTCGCGCTCGACACCGTCCAAATCGCCCAGCCCTTCGGTGTGCTCGAGATCGATCAGCGTGAGCAGAGCGGCGTCCGGTCGCACGATGCGGGACAGCTCGGCCATCTCGCCCGGCTGGTTCGTACCCATCTCGATCACGGCGATGCGGTGCTGCTCAGCCAGCGCCAGCAGGGTCATCGGCACGCCGATTCGATTGTTCAGGTTGCCAGGCGTCGCCCACACCGCGCCCGGCGCGAGCGCCTCGAGCAAGCGCGCGCTGACGCCCTTGGTCGTCGTCTTGCCCGCCGAGCCACCGACGCCCACGATCTGGCCGCCCCAACGCTCGCAGTGCCACGCGGCCAAATCACCGAGCGCCACCAGCGTGTCGCGCACGACGACGACATCGATGGGCCAGCGCGCCGTCGAGGCCGCCGCAGCCACTTCGTCGATCAACAGCAGACTCGCCCCACCTGCGATGGCTTGGGACAAGAAGTCGTGACCATCGAAGCGCTCGCCTCGCAGCGCCACGAACAGTGCGCCCGCCACCAGCGAGCGGGTGTCGGTGACCACGCAGCTTACTGCCTGCACGGGACCAGCAGCGTCCGAGACTGCTGCGTCCGTAGCTTCAGCGGGCGCGCGCAGCACCCGGCCTCCGGTCGCCGACAGGACTTCCTCGAGAGTGAAGCGCGCGCGATTCGGCGGGATGGGGGTGGCCATTCAGCGGCTCCTTTCCTGGGCGGTTCGCGCTTCGCGCCGAGCGCGCAGGGCGGCGCGCGTCTCGACTCGATCGTCGAACGGCAACACCTGGGTGCCCACCAGCTGGTAGGTTTCGTGCCCTTTGCCCGCGACCAACACCACCGCACGCTCGGGTGCCGACAGCACTGCTTCGCGAATGGCCCGCGCGCGATCGATTTCTTCGTGCACGTTCGCGCTCACACCCTCGAAGCCCAGCCGAGCATCGGCCAGGATCTGGGCGGGATCCTCGGTGCGTGGGTTGTCGCTGGTCAGCCAAACTGCGTCGGCCCCCAGCGCGGCAGCGCGCGCCATGGGCGCCCGCTTGCGGCGATCGCGATCTCCACCGCAGCCGAAAACACAGACAATCGGCCGCTCGGTGACGGCCCTGAGCGCCGCCAACACGCGCTCGAGAGCGTCGGGCGTGTGCGCATAGTCGACCAGCGCGACCAGATCGTCGTCGTCCTCGTCGCAGCGCTCCAGCCGACCGGGCACGCTGCGCGCCTCCTCCAGAGCCCGAGCGGCCTCGCTGAAGGGCACCCCCAGGGCGACCAACACACCCAAGGCGACGAGCAGGTTCTCCAGGTTGTGCTGACCCAGCAGCCGCGAGGCGAACTTCAGCTCTTCGCCATTGCAGCCGAGGGTCGCGTGGATCCCCTCGGCATCCAGACGGACCGCCTCGGCGCGCAGCCCGGCGTCCGCCGCGCCTGCTGCCGAGACCAAGAGCGGCTCGCGAATTCTCTTCGCCAGCTTTCGGGCGAACGCGTCGTCCGCCTGCAGGACGCTCTGGCGAGGAGCGTAGTGCTCGAACAGCAGGGCCTTGGCCTCACCGTAGGCCTCCAGCGTGCCGTGGTAGTCGAGGTGGTCTTGGCTCAGATTGGTGAAGGCGGCGACATCGAAGGTCACGCCGGCGACACGATGCTGCGCGAGGGCGTGGCTGGAGACCTCCATGACCAACACGCGCACGCCGCGTTCCCAGGCGATGGCCATGGCCTCGGCCAGGCGCTCGGGCGCGGGTGTGGTGAGCGTCTCGAACACCCGCTCCTCACCGATGAAGAAGCCGAGCGTTCCGAGCCGAGCCGAGGGGATGCCCACGCCATTCAACGCCTGATCGATCAAGCTGGTGGTGGTGGTCTTGCCGTTGGTGCCCGTGATGCCCACCACGCGCAGCGCTCGCGATGGCTGGCCGAACGCCGCCTGCGCGACCCAGCCGAACGCCTCTGGTAGCCGTTCGCACTCGATGCGCGGCTCGAAATCGGCGCCTCCGCCCGGTGCACACAGCACGGCCACGGCGCCGAGAGCACGCGCATCCTCGATGAACTGCGCCCCGTCGACCCGAGTGCCGCCACGCGCCACGAAAAGCGCCCCGGGCACCACGCGGCGGGAGTCCTCGGTGACGCTCTCGACGACTACCTCGCCGTCGCCGAACAGCCGCGGTCCGAGTGGCCCGAGTAGCTCGACGATTCGCCGGAGCGACAGGGGCTGGTGACGCGGCGGTTGGAGCAGAGGGTCACGCGATGCGAACTGAGGGAGCGAAGTCATCGGGCTCCTCAGGTGGCCGGCTTGAAGCGCAGGGAAACCTTGGTGCCCTTGTCGACGATGCTGCCCGGCCCCGGCTGCTGTTCGACCAACAGCCCCGAGCCCGACAACTCGGGCACCACGCCGAGTTCGAGAACCTGGCGCATGGCGCT
>DATIDO010000638.1:0-3837 GCA_035456245.1 Polyangiaceae bacterium | reverse complement strand
CGGGACGCTGTCGGCGAGCACATCGGTCGACAACGGCAACCTGAGCATCGCCGTACCGCCCGAGAACCTGTCGGCCGTGCTCGAGCTGCTCGCCGACGTGGTGCAGAACCCGTTGCTGTCGGAGCTGGAGACGGAGCGCGGCATCATCCGTGAAGAGATCCTCGAGGACCTCGACGAGGATGGTCAGCTGGTCGACGACCGCGGCCTGGTGCGGCTGCTGGCCTTCCCCGACCACGGCTTGGGCCGCCCGATCACCGGCCCGATCGAGAACCTCGAGACCTTCGATCTGGCCCGGGTCCGCAGCCATTTCGCCAAGACCTACGTGGCTTCGGGCATGGTGCTCACCGTCGCCGGAGCCTTGGACGCCGAGCGCGTGGAGCAGGAGATCGCCGCGGCCTTCTCCGGCGTACCGGCGGGCAGCCCGCTCGCCTTCGTCCCCGCCGCCGAACAGAGCGAGCGACGCTTCCGCATGATGCAATCGGCAGGGAGCAACCAGACTCGCCTGAGCATCGCCTTCCGCGCGCCGGGCGAGCACGACCCGCTCGAGCCCGCGGTCGAGATGCTGCTGCGCGTCATCGACGACGGCATGTCGACGCGGCTCTATCACCGCCTCTGCGACTCGCTCGGTCTCTGCTACGACGCGGCGGCCTCGTACGAGGCCTACGACGAAACGGGCCTCGTGGAGTTCGGCACCGAGACCGCGCACGAACGTGCGCCGCGTGTGCTGACCGAGATCCTCTCGCTCGCCGAGGAGCTGGCCAGCTCGGGGCCGAACGAGCTGGAGCTGGAGCGGGCCCGTCGGCGCGCTCGTTGGCAACACGAGGCCATGCTGGATCACGCCGGCGACCTGGGCGATTTCTTGGCGCTCGGCGAGCTGCGTCGGGTCGCGCGGACGCCCCACGAGAGGCTCGAGCACCTGCTGGCCGTCTCCCAAGCCGACGTGCGAGAGGCGGCTCAGCGCATCTTCGGTGGTGCGGGGCGCAGCGTGGTGGCCGTCGGGCGCGCCAAGGGCGCGGCGCTCGGCAAGCTGGAACGCTTGGCGCTGGGTTGAGTTGCGGGTCGAGTCGCGAATCGGGTCGAGTCGCGAATCAGGGCTGGAAGCGGCGGCCCAGGGCCCGTTCGTCCAGGCTGGGCAGGCGAACACTCGACAGCACGTTGTCGAGCGCAAAGCGCGCCCGCGCGGCCCGTGACGCCCCTCGCGCCTCGAACACGGCCGCGAAGCAGCGACCAGTACCCGTGCCCACGGCGCCCACCAACGTGCGCTCGCCATCGGGGTCGCTCGACCACACACGGCCCACGTAGTCGGCGGGGGCGGCCAGCTCGCCCAGCTCGCGCGCGGCTCCGCCCTCTCGCAACAGGCGCAGCGACTCGCGCGCTTCACGCTCACACTCCGCCAGCGTGACCGAGCGGCGCGCCACGGCATGCATCAACCACAGCTGCGAGCTCACGCCATCGGAGAAGCCCGCCCAACCTCCGCGCGCGGGTTGCTCCTCGAAGCTCGGGGGCAAGCTCACGAACAACCCGAGCGATGCCACCCAGCGCTCGGTCGGCTCGCCTTCGTCCGCAACGGGTGCTTCGGATGGTGGTAGCGATTCACCATGCGTCGGACTGCGTGGGCTCGGCGGCGCGCTCTCACCGGCGCAACCAACCTGACCCACACAAGCCGACAGCAACCAGACCCAGCGTGACGAACGGGAGACGGGCCACGGAAAGGCCCACGAGCGCGAGCCTCCGTGCCGGATCTGGTGCAGGATCTGCCGCGAGATCGGCAGCCGGACAGGGCGCGAAGCCATGGACGCAGGCGTTTTTTCTTGGTTGACCACCGCCAAACCATGCTAGACGTGCGTCGAAGGTAGAGACAGTGGCTCCCGTCGAGTTGGCGGGTGTGTGCTGCCCCCCTTCAGAGCCCTCGGCTTCAGGAAAAGCTGGAGGCTCACCCGGTGAGAGACGTGGTGAAAACGGCGCCCAGAGGGCGCACCACCATGCTTCTCAGCAGGGCACCCCAGGTCGAAAGCTGCCTGGAGCCCACCGGAACGGCCGCCACGTTCGGCGGAATGTCATCAGACCATGCACATGGACGCACAGCCCAATCGCACCGGCCGCCGCCGGCGCCGCAAGAAGACCCCTCAACAGAAAGCTCCCGCGGTAGAGCCGGTGATCGTCGCCGCTCGCCGCCCTGGTTCACCCCGCCTGGAGAAGCCCACGCGCCGGATGAAGGCCGCCTCGGCCCGTCCGCGCACCCGCGATGACGGCGTGAGCCTGGACGCACAAGACGCCCCCTCGCGCGAAGCGCAGGCTGCCGAAGCACCGAAGCGGCGCGAAGCTCGCATCGTGCAGCGCCGCACGGACGAGATCGACGAACGCGAGAAGAACCGTCGACGCTTGTTCAGCCAGTTCATGGCGAGCGAGGGCCGTTCGGCCATTACACGCGCCGCCGACACCTACCTGACGGCTGGGTTCACTCTGCCCCGCGAGCAGGACGCCCAGCTCAAGCTGCTGGAGCACTTCAACGAAGTCCGCGCGCACGAGGCCATCCTGGTCCTCACCGAGCTGCTGCGTGACGAGAGCCCCCGCCAGCTGCCTCTCTTCCGTCAGCGCCTGCGACGGCTCGAGGATCACGCCGAAGACGCCAACACGCGCGAGGCCGCCCGCGATCTGCGGCGCGTCCTGCCAGCCTAATCACGGCGGCTCATGAGCGAGAACGACGCGGCGTTCGAGGGACTCTGGCGACACCTGCTGGATCACTGGGACGACGAGGCCGCCCATCGCGCATTCCTCACGGCCTGTCAGGGCCTCGGCAAGTTGCCCGACGCCGCGGCTCGCTACCGCGGAATGACGGGGGATCCGGCCCGCAAGGCCGTCGCCGAGCAGAAGCTCCAGGCGGTCGTGCTCACGGCCATGGCCGCGCTCGAGACGGAGCGCAGCGCTCGCCCCTCGCCGCGAAAGTCCCGTCTGCCCATGTTGCTCGCAGGCATGGTCATCAGCCTCTTCTTGCTGATGGCCTATCTGCTGCTGCGTTGAAGGCGGCGGAAACGCTGGATGCACGGCCCCGTTCGACGCTCGCGCTGTGTGTGACAGCACGGCATTGCGGCCAACGCGGAATTTCTTTCGATTGGGCCCCTGCGTTGGGGCCAGAAACGGCTCCGAGCGAAGCCGAGAGCTTGCTCGGAGGCCTCGTTCCGACGTAATTGGGTCCTGCCTGTGGGAATGTAGGTTTTCCACCCTGGCGTTGTCGGCGCAGAGCGCCAATCACCCTCCCGCGCTGCGGCGCGGCCTTCGAAAAGCACGAATCATGCGTATCGCACTCTCGATCCTCCCCGCGTTTGCCCTGGCCCTGGTCGCTTGCGGTTCCGATCCCACGCCTCCTCCCGCCGCTCCCGAGCCCGCCCCCGCGCAGTCGACGGACAGCGAGAAGCCCGGTGACGATCCGGCGCAGAGCGACATCAACATCGACGACGAGATCAAGAAGGCTTGTGGCCTGACCGACACCGAGGCGCACTTCGCCTACAACTCGTCGGCCGTCCGCGCCGCCGATCAGGCCGTCATCAAGAAGCTGGCCGATTGCTTCGTCAGCGGCCCGCTGAAGGGCAAGAGCATGGCCCTCGTGGGTCACGCCGATCCTCGCGGCGAGCCCGAGTACAACATGGTGCTCGGCGGCAAGCGCGCCGACAACGTCGCCAAGGCCCTGACCAAGGCTGGCCTGCCGGCTGCTCAGGTCTCGACCACCTCGCGTGGCGAGCTCGACGCCACGGGCACGGACGAGTCCAGCTGGTCCAAGGACCGCAGCGTCGACGTCCACCTGGCCAAGTGATCCGAGCGCGCGCTCGCCGCGAGGCG
>DATIDO010000637.1:0-2597 GCA_035456245.1 Polyangiaceae bacterium | reverse complement strand
CGCGGTGCTTCATCGTCGACGAGGGAGCCCAGAATGGCTGGGGCGTCTACAACCTCGGAAACCGAACGGTGACCATCAACGGCGTTCCCTTGCCGATCCAGGGGTCTGGTTCGTTCCCCAGTGAAGCAGGCGCAGCTCCGTACCTGATCGAGTTCAGCGCCGGTGACGTCACGTTCACGTCCTGGGCCTACTTCTGAGACCAACTAACCAATCGTTCACTTTGTTGGTTAGCGATTGGTTATGTGCCCCGGCGCGACTGCCCCCGCTGAGCTCGACCGAGCCAGCGGGGTGACCTCCGCCCAGGTGGCTCGTGGTAGCGCGCCCAATTCCCGGCATTTACCGTCAGAGTAGGCGCAAAGTGGCCTGGGTAGGCGGATATCCGCTCGGCCTCCCGGCCGAAACACCGCTTTCATCAGGGAGCGAACGGAGCTGCAAAAGTGCAGCATTCCAGCAAATGAATTCGCTTCCACTGGTAAATGTGTTCCGGCAAGTTTCTGGTGCGTGAAGTATACTAACCGACGCTCACGCTTCCACTCGACTTCGCCATGCGTTCCCCACTCCGTCTCCTACTTGCCTCCTCCCTACTGCTCACCCTCTCGGGCGCCTGCGCCCAGCCGCTCGAGTACGATTCGGACGGCATGCCCGGCGGCGCGCCCGGCTCGGGCGGAGCGGCCAGCACCGGCGGTAGCTACGCGACGGGCGGATCCATCTACACCGGAGGCTCTCCCAGCACGGGCGGCGCTGCGACCGGTGGCGCCGCGGCCACGGGCGGAGCTGCGAGCACAGGTGGTGCCGCGAGCACCGGTGGTGCGGCCAGCACCGGCGGTGCAGCCAGCACCGGTGGCGCTGCGAGCACGGGCGGTAGCACCAGCACGGGTGGCAGCAGCGGCAACGGCTGCACCGACAAGCCCCAGGGCGAGACCGTGCTGCCCGCTACCGGCGCCGTTTGCTACAACGTCGATCTCTCGGGCGGAAAGACGATGAACGCCTGGATCATCTACCGCAATTGCGGTCGCACGCTGACCATCGATGGGTCCAACGTCAATATCCCTGCCATCGGTGACTCGCCGCAGCAGGCCGGCTTGGCGTCGAACCACGTGTACAAGTTCGAGTTCTCTGCGCAGACCGCCACCTGCAGCGACATGGTCCTGAACTGGTGGTGATCCTGCCCACGCTGGGCCGTCGAACGCTCGCCCAGTGAGCGGTCGATGGCTTGCCTCTGGTGAGCCCCGGCCGCCGTGGTATGCACGCGCCCGCATGAAGCGGCGCCTCGTCCTGGTCCCTCTGCTCCTCACCTTCGCGCTCGGCTGCGATCGCCGCAGCGAAGAGCTGCCCGAGTGGCGCCCGGAGGATCACGACCACCAGATCGAGCCGAACCGTGAGCCCGCGGCGGCCCCAGGCGCGCAGCCGAATGCCGCCGCTGCCGGCCGGCCCCCCATGGCCATGTTCGCGCGCTTCGGCATCACGCCCGAGGTGCTCTCGACCTGGAAGCAGAACTGCGCCCAGTGCCATGGCCTGATTGGTCGCGGTGATGGGCCGCAGGGCGCCATCTTGCGCGCGCGCAACTTTGCCGACGCCGAGTGGCAGCGCGTCGCCCTCGATGAAGAGCTGACCCGCTCGATCCAGAAGGGCAAGGGCAGCATGCCGGCGTTTCCGCAGCTGAGTCCCGAGATCGTGACCGGTTTGGTTCGCTTCATCCGCTTGATGAATCCCGACCGTCCCCCCGAAGCAGAAGGCGCTGCGCCGGCCGACGGCAGCTCGCCGCATGGCTCGGGGCCTGGTGCTCCGGGAACTCCCGCACCAGGCACGGGCAGTGGCTCGGCCTTGCCCCCCGGACACCCCGCGCCGGGGTCCGCACTTCCCTCCGGCCACCCCACGACCACCGGTTCGCTGCCCCCGGGCCACCCGACCAGCGGGACCGCTCCGGCTTCCCTGCCGCCCGGCCACCCCACCACCGCGCCCCGTTGATCAGCCCATGCTGATCAGCGCCCCGCTGAATCGCGGCCGGCTGATCCGCGGCCTGGCTCTGCCAGTCGCCAGGCTCGGCTTGGCGCCATGCACTCACATTCCCAGCGGCCACGTCGCCGTCTAGCCTGCGCGGCTGGGAGTGAGCGCTCGACCGAGCGTTGGAGGAGCAACCGCATGAGCGAAGCATCGATCTTTCGTCACGTCGCCGATTTTGCAGCCGCCACGCCGAGCGGTGGTCTGGGCCTGGGTGCGCTGGAAGCGCAGTACGAGGAGCTCTTCGCCGAAGTGCTCGAAGACGGCGTCATCACCAGTGACGAACGCAATCGACTGGTCCAGGCAGCCAAGAACCTCGGCCTCGATCCGGCTCGGCTCGAGCGCCTGGAAGAGGCCATGACGGCGGCCTACGAGACCCACCATCGAGTCCGCATCGAGGACGCGAGCCGCGCGCGCAGCGCCAGCCTGACGCCGCTGGCCCCCCCAGTCGCCGCTCCGTTGGTGCGCCCGCTCGGCGACGATCCAACCTTGCTCGAACTGCGAGCCGAGAACGAGCGGCTGACTCGACGAGTCGCCGAGCTGGAAGAACAGCTGGAAGAACTGCGCAGCGCCCAGCAGGTCGAGGTCGATCTCGG
>DATIDO010000636.1:0-18056 GCA_035456245.1 Polyangiaceae bacterium | reverse complement strand
CGCCGGCGCTCCCGAGCTCCTGGGCGTCGTTCGAGACCGTGGTGGTGCTGCGGATCGATCCGCAGTTCGTGTGGCCGGACAAATCGAAAGGCAGCGGAGGCCGGAGCCACCTGCTGATCATTCATCCGCCCTCGGCAACGCCGGCCTTCTCCACCGTGTACCTGGAGAAGACCAAGCCGAGCGCGGCCACCATCGACGGCTCTCGACTCGGCATTTGGCTGAAGAACCACCTCACCTTCCGAAAGGCTCAGCCATGAAGTTCTCGACGCGAAAGACCACCGTGCTCGCGCTGCCCCTGCTGGCTGCCTCGCTGCTCGCCGTTCCGTCGTCGAGTTGGGCAGGGGATCGGCAGCTGTGGCTGCGCTTGGTGAACATGACGCCCGACGCCGCTTCGAGCGAGACCTCGAAGAAGTGCGTGCAGACGCTGCGGGACCAAGCGGCTCAAGATCATCTGGAGTTGAAGCCGATGACGGAGACGCCTTTGCGCAAGCTGATTGGCGCGCAGGGTGACACGGCCAGCTTCTTCACCTGGAACGTGGAGAAGACGCGTCCGGCCACCAAGGACGTGGACTCGCTGCTACTCGTCGACTGCCGACCCGAAGAGCGGTCTTTCGACGCCGTGCTCTTCAACAAGACGGGCGCGCGGGTGCAGTTCCGTCTGCGGGGCGAGACCATCGATCGGGCTCGCGCCATGTGGCTGATGGACGAGGTGCTGCGGCACGGCTGGGCCGGTTTCGAGCTGTGAGCGCACTCACTCCTGGGTGCTCGCCTCACTCCTGGGTGGCGTAGAGGATCCCGCGGCCTTCGGCGGCCACGTAGACACGACCGGGCACCTTGGGATCACCCGTGACCTGATGGATCAGGCCGAAGCGGTGCTGGTCGTCGTTCACACGGGTCCAGGTCGCGCCTTCGTCCGTGGAGCGGAAGATGCCATCGACGCCGTCGACGATGCCCACCACGAAGATGGCGGGGTAGGGGCTGCTCGCCATCGGCGCGCCGAAACCCACGCGGAAGGCGCCGGTGATCGCCGCGGCGGCAACGGGGGTGAACGAGGCGCCACCGTCCGTGGAACGATAGAGGCCGGCGCCGCCGGCCGAGCCGGACGAGTTCCCATCCGCCACCGCGGCCCACAGGTGCCCCTCGTTGTCGGGGACACTCGCGAGCTCGAAGTTGCTGGCGTACCAGTCGGCCGTAGCGTGCGGCAGCACGGTCGAACCAGCGGTGAACGACACGCCAGCGTCGCTCGAGCGGTAGACCACGCCGCTCATCACGTCCAACGCGTAGAAGGCCTGCGGATTGACCCGATCGGCGACGGGCTTGGGTGGGAGCTTGGGCAACGTCGCGGAGATGCCGGTCGAAGCGGTCCACGTTCCGCCGTTGTTCGTCGAACGCGAGGGGGCCGCGCTGACGGGGGACCAGACCAAGGTCGCGCCGTCTGCCGACACGGCGATGTTGCGCAGGCCGCAGAAGTAGTCGACGCAGGCGACGGTGTTGGCCGGGTAGGTGGCGAAGTCGCTCCAGGTCTTGCCGCCGTCCGAAGACAGCGCGCCGAAGGGAGCCGTGTCGAAGGTCTTGGCCAGGATGTTCGGCTGCTGCCAGCCGATGGCGAGGGAACGGGTCGTGCCCTTGTTGGGGCTGAAGCGCGGGGGCGAAACGGTCAAATCGTCGTGGACGAAGCCGTCGCGATCACCCATCACCGAGAGCAGCTCGGGCCCCTCGGGAGGGCTCACCAGCTGCAGAGGCACCATCTCCTCGAGGCCAGCGTCATCGAAGGAACAGCCGAGCGTGCCGCCCAGCCCCTGGCAGCGATAGAAACCCTGACCCGTGACGAACGAGAACTCGCCGGCCGTGTGCGGGTCGAGCTTCACGTCGGTGATCCAGTGGATGTGGCTGCCATCCACGTGGGGGTAGGCCGACGCATCGATGGCAGCCTCGACGCCGAGGGGCGTCCAAGTGTCGCCGCCGTTCTTCGTCTCGTAGATCTCCTCGGCGTTCCAGTTGAACAGCGTGGCGACGAGCGCGTGCTGCGGGTCGGCCGCATCCACGCTCACACCACCGAAGGCGGCGCCCCAAGCGGAGGGGGTGACGTCGGTGAGCGCCAGGTTGCCGAGGGCGAGCTGGAACACTCCGCCTCCGGCGCTGGACGAGTTGTTGGGGCCCGCGTTGGAGCCGTAGGTGAGGTAGACGGTCGAGCCCGATTGGCTCGCGCGCAGCGCCATCTCGCTGGCAGGCTGGTTGGCGACCAGTGCCCAAGAAGCTCCGCCATCGACGCTGGCGACGACGCCGGCAGACGTGCTCACCAAGATGCGCTGGGTGGCGTTGCCCGCGGAGGAAGAGCTGGCGTCGAGGTGGACGAACAGCACGTTGGTGGTCGCCGTGAGCCCGGTTCCCGTCACTTGGGACCAGGTCGAGCCGCCATCGCTGCTCTTCCACAGGCCTGCCTTGGTCGTGCCCATGAACAACGTGGTGCCGAGGTTCGGATCGACTGCGAGGCGTTCTCCTGAGCCGCGGCCTTCTTCGTTTCCACCGACGTAGAGGGTGCCGCCGCCCGCGATGGCTGCGCCGCTGAGGTCGACTTGCTCCCAGGTGGCGCCGCGGTCGTCCGAGCGGAGCAGCGCGCCGGCTCCGGCCCACGATGGGTCGGTGTTGGTGCCGGCCATCGCGTAGACCTTGTCGGCGTCGTTCGGGTCGACCGCGACCGACAGGATTCCGTAGTGGTGCGAGTGGCCTCGACCGATCCAGTCGAGCAGCTGGATCCAGGCGCCTGCATCCGCATCGTAGCGATACAGCCCGCCCATGTCGGTCCGCGCGTAGAACACGTCGGCTGCGCTCGGGTGGTAGACGATGCCCGTGACGTAGCCGCCGCCGCCGATGTGGACGTTGCGCCAGGCGTTGGGGCCGGCATTGCTGCCGCCGCTGCCGTTGCCACCACTGCCGTTGGCGCCGCCGACGTCACCATCGCTGTCTCCGGTGTCCGGTGCGTCACCATCCATGTCGCCGTCGTCACCGCCACAGGCGACCGCGAGCCAGCTGGAACCAACGAGGGCGAGGAAGAGGAAGGAAGCCGCAGGGCGAGTCAGAAGGCGAGAGAGCGCTGCCATGGGCGTTTCGTGGCCGTTTCCCGAGCACGGCGCAATGAGGAAAAATTACCGCACGGCGCGTGATGTGGGGCGCAGGTGTCGTGCGAACTCGGCAGCAGCCACCACCCGAGGGGCGATGGGCTACCGGCGGAAGTTTTCAGGCTGACAGCACGAACTCACTCCCAGGGATTTTGGATGCCGTCGGCGCTGCTGCTGGGCTTGCTGGTGGGCTTGCTGGGCACGGTCGCGGGCGCTGCCGGCTTGGATGCTGTCGTACTCGCGGGCTTGGCCGCGGCTGCGGGCGGAGCCACCGAGCGCCCTGCCGTATTCGACGGGAGCTTCTCCAGTCCAACGCTCACTTTGGGATCGGTGCCATCCAGTACGATGCGCTTCGTCTGGTAGCCAGCGCGACGCAGCTCGAGATCGAGCGGCTGCGCGCCTACTTCGAGCACCAGTGGGCTTTCACCGAGATCGGTCTCGCCGCGGAAGACGTGGGCATCGAGCGGTGAGACGGCGAGAACGACCGAGCGGGAGTCGGGGGCGGGAGCGAGGGTGGCTTCCGCGGCGGTGCCTTCCGTGTCGGCGGGCGCGGCTGCGTTGGCAGGGTCTGCGTTGGCAGGGCCTGGCTGGCCCGCCGGTGCTGCATTCGCTGCTGCGGGGGCGGGCGCGATGGGATCGGGGCCGATCGCAACGGCTCGCTGGTTCGCGCTCCACCACAGAGCTCCGGCTGCGCCGACGCCCACGAGCGCGGCGACGAGTCCGTAGCGTTTGTTCGAGCGCGGGGGCGTGACCTCCGGTGCGGAGCGCACGGCGTCGGGGCGATTTCCCGTGCGCAGCGCGTGCAGATCGTTCGCGAGCTCGGCCATCGTCTGGTAGCGCTCGGCCGGATCCTTGGCCAAGCACTTGAAGATGACCGCCTCGAGATCGACCGAGATGGGACGCGGCAATCGGTTCAGCGTCGCGAACGGCGACGGCGCCCGATACATGTGCTGCGTCAGGATGGCCATGAAGTTCTCGGCGTCGAACGGCAACTGACCGCTCGTCATCTCGTAGAGCATCACGCCCAGCGCGTAGATGTCGGAGCGCAGATCGACGGGGCTGCCTGCAGCCTGCTCCGGAGACATGTAGTGAGGCGTGCCGAACACCTGACCAGCCTGCGTGAGCTTGCTGTTGGTGGTGGCGACCTTGGCGATGCCGAAATCGAGGATTTTGACGAAATCGGCCTGCATGCCACGCCGCACCACGAACACGTTGTCGGGCTTCAGATCGCGGTGAACGATGCCGCGGTCGTGGGCAGCGGCCAGGCCTTCGGCGAGCTGGACGGCGATCTTCAGGATGCGCTCTTCGGGCAGCGCGTCGTGCTCCTTCATCAGAGCGGCGAGCGACTGACCGTCCAGGTACTCCATGATGAAGTACGTGGCGCCGTCTGGCAGGCGACCGAAGTCGCTGATGTCGATGATGTGGGGATTGCCGATCGACGAAGCGGAGCGGGCCTCGTTGAGGAAGCGCTCGGTGACCTCTTGATTGCGCGCCATGTCGGCGCGCAGCACCTTCATGGCCACCAGCTTGTCGATGATGGTGTGGCGGCAGCGATAGACGACGCCCATGCCACCTTCGCCCAGGACCTTCTCGACCAAGTAGCGGCCGTCGATGGTGGCGCCCAGGTACAGCTCGAGCGAACTCGCCGACCCAGCCCGACCAGCGTCGCCGGTCTGCGTCGGACCGGTCATGGTCACCTCGCGCAGGCCGCCACCTTCCCGATGGAACTCCGCCGAGGGGCTCGCCCCCGATTCCACGTCCGTGCTGCGTTCTGCTCGAGTCACGCTCGAAGTTGCCTTCTCGAAATGTCACCAGAAAATTCCGAGGACACGAGAATGCCCCGAAACTGGCCCGACCCATCCTAGCAAAGCCCGGGCCGAGTCGTGAAAGCAACCTGGGAGAGGCGCGGTTGGCCCCAAAAACGCAGTTTCGAGGGCTGGTTGGCGCCGGGTAGCGTTCGGAATCGAAAACTGACCGGCGGGAAGGTGCGGGCGAGCCGATCAGATGGGCGCGCAAAAAGTTGGGGGTGCTCCGCAGGCCGGGGTGGCCAGCGCTGGTCGGTCGGGGGGGCGATAGTGCTGGGAGCGAGCGGATGGTACAGGCGCGGGCGATGGGTTTTCCGCTCGATTTGGCCGTTCGCTACATGGGCTCGAAGAAGCGGACCTTCATCTCGATGGGGACCTTCTTCGCCATCATCGGCGTGGCGCTCGGTGTCGCCGGCCTGGCGACGGCCATGAGTGTGACCGGGGGCTTCCGCCGGCAGTTCCGCGACAAGGTGCTGGGCGTGAACGCCCACGTCCTGGTCCTCAAGCGTTCGAGCTACTTCGGCGAGTACCGCGAGCTGATCGGCAAGCTGAAGGACGTGCCCGGGGTGACCGGCATCGCGCCTTTCACCATCAACCCGATGATGGTGACCAAAGGGGATCGCACGGCGACGGGCGTCCTCTTGAAGGGTGTCGAACCCGCCAAGGTCGGCGACGTGCTCGATCTCCCGCAGCACATCGTGCAGGGGAGCCTCGCTGGCTTGCGGCTGCCCGGAGCCAAGCCTGCCGAAGGCAAGCGCTCCAGCTCGTACGTGGTCGACAAGCGGGAGCGCACGGCCACGAACGAGGGCGGCAACGACTCCTTTTTGGCCGAGCTTTCCCGCGTGGTGAAAGAAGAAGCCGAGGCCCAGAAGGCCGGCCACCCCGCAGCGGCAACGGACGGGGAGCCCGCCTTGGCCGAAGGGGCTCCGGTCGGCAGCATCGTGCCCGAGGGTGGCTACAAGAGCGTGCTGCCCGACGACGACATTCTACCCGAGGACATGACGCGCGACCCCTGCGCCGTGGGCTCGGAGGCGCTGCCCGGCGTGGTGATCGGCATCACGCTGAGCAAGAACCTGCGCGCGGGGCTGGGTGATTGCATCCAGGTCACCTCGCCCACCATCGGCTTTTCGTTCGCCAACGACGTCGTGCGCGCGCCGGTGGCCAAGCAGTTCCGCGTCATCGCCATCTTCGATGCCGGCTTCGATCAGTACGACGCCAAGCTGGTCTACACCGATCTCTACGAGGCCCAGCAGTTCGCCGACGCCGGCGACAGCGTCACCGGCATCGAGATGAAGGTCGCCGACGTGGACGACGCCGGCTCGGTGGCTCGACACATCGACGAGATGCTCGGCGACGGGCTCCACTACACCATGGACTGGGAGGAGCTGAATCGTGGCCTTTTCACCGCGTTGCGCATTCAGCAAATCCTGATGAGCCTGGTGCTGGCGCTGATCATCGTCGTGGCCAGCTTCACCGTGATTGCCACACTGATCATGATCGTGCTGGACAAGAAGAAGGAGATCGCGGTGCTGAAGGCCATGGGAGCCACGGACTCGGCCATCCTGCGTGCCTTCCTCTACCAGGGCGGCATCATCGGGCTGGTGGGCGGCGTCGCCGGACTCGGCCTGGCGACGGCGGTCTGCAAGCTGCTGGTCACCTACCTGATCCCGCTGGATCCCAAGGTCTACTTCATCTCGCGGGTTCCAGTGGACGCCCATCCCGGCGACTTCGCGTTGGTCGGTGTTTTCGCCGTGCTGGTGTGCGTCATCGCCACGCTCGGCCCCGCGCTGCACGCGGCGCGCTTGCGTCCGGTCGAGGCTTTCCGCGAGCAGTGAGCTCAGCGGCGCTGGGTGCTGGCCACCAGCAGCGTCGGCAAGAGCCCCATCGAGAACAGCACGAGCAGCGAGAGCGGACGCGGGCCCAGGCCTTCGCCCAGCTCCAGCCACGAACGCAGGTGTCCGCTCGGCACGCAGGCAGCGATGGCCGGTGGTCCCGAGCTCAAGGCGAAGTCCAGCGCCCAGGCGATCCAACCGCCTCGCCGGCCACCGAGCGCAGCCGCCGCGGTGAACCAGCCGCCGAGCGCCCACGAGCCCAGCACCCCGGCCAAGCAGGCAGCGAGTAGCTCGGACTCGGCCGGCTCGCTGATCAAGGCAAGCAAGGCGCCCCCCAGCATGGCCAGGACGAGCCGCATCGCCAGGCGGCGCGCCAAGTAGGCCCTGCGATCCAGACCGAAGCGCACCAGTGCGAGCTCGCGTGGGCCCAGCTCGAGTAGGGACGAACTCCAGAACACACCGAGCGCCCAAACCGGCAGGGCCCAGGTGACCAAGGCATCACGCGCGCCGCCCTCACCACCGGCCGCGCCGAGCCCCAAGAGGATCGTCGCGAGCAGGAACGCCAGCGGCAGTCGGCGGGCGAGCGGCCAGGAGGGGGCCTCGGCGCTCGAGGAACTCGTGCTGCCCAGTGGTCTCGCGGCGCTCATGATCCTGCCTTTCCGGCGCGCCGCCAAGCAACCAACGCCGACAGATCCGTCTGACTGCTGCCGAGGGCCCGGCTGAATTCGTCGAGGATCTGCCGATTCGGCAGATCGACCTCGACCTCGCCGGCGTGACCGATGTGTCGGCGCACGACCAGCGAGCTCGCGCTCAGCCAAGCGTCCAAGCCATCACCGGCGCGCAGCTGGAGCCGGGCGGTCCACCCTTCACCCGGGCGTTCGCTCGATACGGCCAGCGCCTGGCGAGGCCATTCTTGGGGTGTCGCCTCGATCTTCTCCGCCCAGTGCCGCTCGTGCGTCGTCACGAGCACGGCGGCTCCTTCTCGCGCGAGTTCGCCCAGCAGGCCGAAGAGAGTCGACTGCTCTGCGGCGCTCAGCTCGTGCCAGGGCTCGTGGAGAGCCACGAGCAGCGGCTCTGGGGTTTCGAGCGCCAGCGCGAGGGCCAGGCGACGCAGCTCTCGAGGAGTGGCGTCTTCGACGCGGCGCGAGAGCGATGTCTCGTCGAGGAGCCAGGCAGAGCGAGCAGCGACCTGGCCTCCTCGTACACCGCGAACCCGGGCGAGCCAGGCCTGCAGCGTGCCAGCGTCCGGCGCCGCCGACTCGGCCGGTAGCTGCACGCCCACACGGCGGCGCACCGCCGGACTCGTGCTCGGATCCCTCCCTGCGATGCGCAAGCGCCCCCACGCGGGGCGCTCCCAACCACCCAGGCAGGCGAGCAGCGCGGCGCAGGCCGGCCCCTCGGTGACGAGCAAGGCCCGAACCGAGGCAGAGAGCTCGAGATCGAGCGGAGCCGTCGAGGCGAACATCGACTGGAAAAAGCCAGTCTTCGCCGGACGCGCGGGCGTCAGCTGGGTGAGCCAAACGTGCGGCAACGTCGCGCCGCTCACAGCAGGGACTCTCCACCGAGTGAGGCGAGGTAACCGAGCAGGCTGCCCAAGAAACCGGGAATGTTCGGGAATCCAGGCCAGGCCACGGCCGCGGCGGCTGGCACCAACACCAGCGCGAACACCACGGCTCGAGGTGCGCCGCCTCCGATGCGACGAGCCACGCCTGCCAGTGTGCCGAGCGTGGCCGCGAGCACCAGCGCGTAGCCCACGGTGAAGGGCACGAGGCTCCAGCGCAGCGAGGCGGGCGCTGCGTCGGGCAGCCAGACGACTGCGGCGATGGCGATGGGCAACGTGGAGAGGAGAAAGCCGTGAGCCACGCGCTCGCCCAACGCCCAGGCGAAGTAGCGCGAGCCGAGCGGCGAGTAGCCGCGTAGCGCAGCCAGGGGCTCGGCCGGGCTGGGCCTCACTGGTGAGAGGGCGCCAAGCAAGGCGAAGCCTTCGAGCCAAGAGGCGTATGCGTAGAGGCGAGCGACCACCACGTCGGTGGCGTTGCCGGCGCCGAGTACCGCGAGCATCAGCAAGGTGGCCACGCCGCCGAGCGCGAAGCACAGCTTGCCGAACCAGGGCCAGGCGAGCCCGCGGCCCTTCCGCTCACCAGCCGTCGCGAGCCGGCCGAGCTGGTGGAGCCGCCGCCAACCCGCGATCCACTCGGCGGCTCCGTGTGGGGTCCGAGGCGCGGGAAGGCTGAGCGTCGCGGGGTACCCGCCGTCGCGGTGGCTCATGAGCCGGCGAGCATAGCGCGGATCCCCCGCACGTTTGCACCCGACCCCACCTCCGGGGATGCTCCGCCCCGCCATGACCGCCCCGTCCGACGAGACCGTCTCCCCTGCTCCTGCCGAGCCCTCCCCGGCCCGGGTGCAGCCGGCCGTGCCCGACGAGCGAGTCATCGACGCGCCCACGCGCCCCACGCTGATCATCCTCGGCGCGATCAGTCTGGCCACCCTGGTGATGTGGGGCGCCGGACGCGCGGCCTGCAACTACCACGTGCCGGGCGAGAGCCTGACGCCGCGCGCGGTTTCACTCGACGAGCGGACCGCGAACCCGAAGGACCTGGCCATCGAGTTCGGCCAGCGCGTGTACCAGGGGGACTTCGCGACGGCTCGTCTGCTCGCCGCGGATCAGGGGCTCGCCTTCGTCGAGGCGGAGAGCGCGTCGTGCCCCGGTGAATGCGCGGCGCGCAAGAACGGGAGCGACTCGCTGGCCACCTTGGCCGAAGTGGTCGCCGGTAATCCGGTCGATGTCTACGTGCGCGTGCGCAGTGTCACGCCCAGTGGTCAGCGTGGTGCTCACCTGCTCGAGGTGGAGCGCAAGGAGCGCGCCTGGAAGGTCACTCGCGTCTTGCCGGCAGGCGAGGCCGTGCCCGAGCTGAAGCAGGGGCCGGTGCCCGGCAACGCCCCGCCCGGATCCATCGCCGCTCCCGCTGCGGATCCGCTGGCGCCTTGAGCAGCGTGTCCAGTCCGCTCAAATCGACAGCCAGCGCCGGGCCGTCACGGCCAACGCCGAGCCGCTGAGCAGCGCGGCGGCGCCGTGTGAAATCAGCAGGTGCCAGCCTTCGAGCGAGCCGCAGCCCAAGCAGACGGCGAGTGTGCCGGCGAGCCCGCCGATCAGGCCGAGCTGCCAGCCGCTCCAACCGGGCGTGAATGGATCGGTGCGCCACCACAGCAGCGAGAGGCCTGCACTCGCCAGCACGGCGCCACCGAGCGAATGCAGCAGGCAGCCGGTACCATGCGCGGTCTCCGCCCAGGCCGCGTGCCAGGGCAAGAACTCGCGCGCGCGCAGACACAAGGCCGCGATCAGCCCGGCCGTGAGCAAGCAGGCCAGCGCGCGCCGTCCGCCCAAGTCGAGACGACGCTGAGGGCCCGGCAGCGCGACGGCCAGCAACATGGCGCCCGACACGCCCAGCGCCGTTGCGCACAGCAGCAGCTCGCCGGGCGCCGACAAGGCGAGCCGAGGGGAGGCCAGCAGCGTCGAGACGGCGAGCCAGGCAGCCGAGAGCGCGAGACGGCCGTTTCGCTGCAGCCGGAAGCCACGCGGTGGCGTGCTCTCCATCTCCCGCGCCAGCTCGGCGAGCAGGCGAGGGGAGGGGCGTGCCTGGTGGCGGCTCGCCGCGTCGAGCGCGCGGGTGGTTCGCTCGTCGCTCATGAGCGCGCTCCTTTCTCGGTGTGCCCAGCATGTCCCGTGTGTTCGGCGCGCGCCGTGTTTCCAGCGTTCTCGGCCTGTCGAGCCTGGTGCGCCGCGTGGGCCTCGTCTTCGAAGCGCGCCAGCTCCCGCCGCAGCTGGAGATAGCCGCGGTGGACGCGCAACTTCACGGCCGTCTTGGTGGTGCCGAGCACCTCGGCGGCTTCGGCCACGCTGAGGCCGGTGATCTTCGTGAGTTGAATGGCCTCGGCGTGAGCGGGCGGCAGAGTGTCGAGTGCCCGTTCGAGCGCGGCCACCAGCTCGGCGTCCGGCCCCTCGTCGCTCGGGGCGGCCGTGGCGGTGCCAGGCACGCTGCCGTCCTCGCTCAGCTCCTCGCGGCGCACCCGCGCGCGCCGCTGCTCGTCCAAGAAGGCGCGGCGAGCGATGGAGAGCATCCACGGCAAGACCGGCGCGCCGTCCAGGTAGGAGGCCCGCGCGCGATGGACCTTGGAGAAGGTCGTCTGCACCAAATCTTCGGCGCGATCCGGGCGGCGCGTCAGGCGCAGCAGGTAGCCGAACAGGCGCGGCGAGAGCCGCTGGTAGAGCATCTCGAAGGCAGCCCCATCCCCTTGGACATAGCGGGACATGAGCTCCTCGGTGCTCAGCGAGTCATCGAGGGGGAGCGTCTGCCCGCGCGGTGACCCTTCGAGGGGGGCCTGCTCGCTCATGGGCGCCGCCGCCGCTGCGCCCATGACAGGCAGCGCGGGCAACGCGAATGGGCCGCGGGAGCGTATCGTCCACACTCGGAGGGTACGCGCCCAGCGGCCATTCGGTTTCGGCTTTCGGTCGGATCGGCGATTCGGACCGTCGAATCAGATCGACTTCAGGTCCAGCATTTCGCTGACGTCGGGCAGCAGGACCAGCTCGACGCGGCGGTTTTGCTTCAGGTTTTCGGGAGTGGTGTTGGGCGCGATGGGGTCCGTGTCGCCATAGCCGGCGGCGTGGAGCTTGCTCACGTCCAAGCCACCGCCCTTGTCCTTCTCGGGCTTCACCAGGAAGAGCAACACGGCGCGAGCACGCATGGCCGAGAGGCCCCAGTTGTCGCCGAACTTGCCGCCGGCGAGCGGCTTGTTGTCCGTGTGGCCAGCCACCTGGAAGTAGCGCGTCTTCAGCAGGGAGTCCTTGCGGATGACGTCGGCGACAGCGGCCACGTACTTCTCGCCGTCCTTGCTCAGCTGATCGCTACCCGAGCCGAACAGCACGTCGCCGGGAAGGCGGATCACCATGCGGTTGTGGCGGATTTCGACCTTGATGCCGAGGTCGGTGAGCTTGGCCAGCTTCTTCTGCAGCTCGTCGAAGCGAGCCTTGATCTTCTCCAGCTGCTCGGCGCGACGCTTGTACTCGTCGAGCGCAGCCTGCAGCTCTTCCAGGCTCTGCGACAGCTGCTGCTTCTCGGTGGCGGTCTGGTTCACCTGGGTCGAGAGGGCGTCGAGATTCACGCCCATCTGCTCGAGCTGCTTGCGCAGATCGGCGACTTTCTTCTGGGTTGCCGCGAGCTCGTCGCCCGTCTTCTTGTGGGCGTCCTTCTCGGACGAGTACTCACCGGAAAGCTTGTTGTACTTGTCGAGCTGGGCTTGCCACTCCTCTTCCGAGTGACCACAGCCAACCAAGCCCCAAGCGGCAACTACGAACCCAACGCGGGCGAGCACGACACGACGCAAACGAAAACTCATGAACGACCTCCTCCTATGCGCGCTCATAACACCCGGGGAGCTGGAGCGACAAACGGGGCGCCTCGCAGCGGCAGGGCCGCCGTTGCTGCCGGGGGCATGGCCTGCTCGGTTCCAGCCACCGCCCCCAGCGTCGGGCTGGCCGGCCACGCCCGTCCTTGCATTTGGGCCTGCCCCGCTATGTGATGAGTCCAGATTCAGGTCATGGCACGCGTACTGATCGTCGAAGACGAGCCCGACCTCCGGCAGGTCCTCGAGTTCAACCTCGCCGGTGCCGGTCACGAGGTCATCACCGTGGCCAACGGGGCCGAAGGTCTGCGCATGGTGCGCGAGCGCAAGCCGGACGTCGTGCTGCTCGACATCATGCTGCCCGATACGACGGGCCTGGAGGTTTGCCGCCAGATCAAAGGCAGCAACGACACTCGCAGCACGCTGGTGATCCTACTCACGGCGCGCGGCGAAGAGATCGACCGCGTGGTCGGCTTCGAAATCGGAGCGGACGACTACGTGGTGAAGCCCTTCAGCGTGCGCGAGCTGACGCTCCGTATTTCGGCCATCCTGCGCCGAGGTCAGGCGACCGCCACGACCGAACAGGTGGTGACGTTCGGCGTCCTGCGCCTCGATCGCGAGGCGCACCGCGCTTGGGTGGACGGCGTCGAGCTGGAGCTCACGGCCCTCGAGTTCAAGCTGCTTTCGATCCTCTACGATCGCCGTGATCGCGTGCAGACCCGCTCGGTCTTGCTCGACGTGGTTTGGGGTATTCAGGCCGATGTCACCACGCGCACGGTCGACACTCACGTGAAGCGCCTGCGCGAGAAGCTGGGCGCGGCCCGGGACTACATCGAGACCGTACGAGGCGTCGGCTATCGTTTCATCGGCGAGCTCAGCGAGTTGGACGACCCCGGTCGAGTCTCGTCGTGAAGCTGGGTCTGCGCGGCAAGATCTTCCTGAGCGCGTTCGCGTTGATCACCGCCTGTCTGGCGGTCGTCTACGTCTACGCGCGGCGAGAGACGCTGCGCGACACTCGGGAGAGGGTTCGCGCGGACCTGATGGTCCGTTTGGAGCTGGTGCGCCTCCAAGTCGAGGAGGGCGCTCTGGTCCCGGCGGAAGAGAAAGGCTGGGACGCGGCGGCAGATCGCCTCGGCCAAGCAGCAGCCAGCCGCGTCACCTTGCTGACGATGGATGGTCGGGTGCTGGGTGACTCCGAGGTTCACGAGGGGTCGCTCGAGCGGCTGGAGAATCACCTGGATCGCCCGGAGGTGCGCGAAGCGCTGGAGCGGGGCGTCGGCTCCGTCGAGCGCTACTCGGCCACGGCGCGGCATCCGATGGTTTACGCGGCGGCCGTGTTGCGCCGGGAGGGCAAGCCCTTCGCCATCGCGCGGGTCGCGTTCACGACCGAGCAAGCCGAGCAGGCGCCGGAGAGCCTGGAGCAGGCCTTGCTGCAGGCCGTGCTGCTGGCGCTGGCCATCGCTTCGGTGCTGGCGTTCATCGCCTCGCACCTGGCGACTCGCCCGATCAGCCAGCTGACCCGGGCGGCCAGTCGTATGGCGGCCGGTGATCTGGAGGTCAGGGCGCGGGTCTCGGCGTCGACCGAGTTCATGGAGCTCGCTCAGGCGCTGGATCGGTTGGCGACCAACCTGTCGTCGACACTGGGTGATCTGCGCCAGGAGCGCGACCGCTTGCGCGGCATCTTGTCCTCGATGGACGAGGGCGTGCTGTTCCTCGACGACTCGCGCAAGGTCGCCTTGGTCAACCCGGCCTTGCGCCACATGCTGCTACTGAGCGGGGACCCGACGGGCCGCTCCTTGCTCGAGGTCGTTCGCCACTCCGAGCTGAAGGAGTTGCTCGATGCGGCCCGCGACGAGGACGAGGACGAGGGTGGCGTCGTGCAGGGTGAGATCCACGTCTCGGGCCTGAAACCGCGCCACCTGTTGGTGCGAGCGCGTAGCCTCCAGGGCGACGAGCGCGGCGTGGTGGCCGTGTTCTTGGACGTGACGGAGACGCGTCGCCTGGAGAACTTGCGTCGCGAGTTCGTGGCCAACGTCTCCCACGAGCTGCGCACCCCCGTCACGTCGATCCGTTCGGCGACCGAGACGCTGGAGAACGTGCTGAGCCAAAAGCCGGAGTTCGCGTCGCGCTTCCTCGACATCATCACACGAAACGCCGAGCGTTTGCATGCCTTGGTCGAGGACCTGCTCGATCTGTCACGCATCGAGTCGAGGCAATTCAGCCTGGTTCTGGCCTCGTTGGCGCCGCGCTCGGTGATGGAGCACATTGCGGGACTTTTCGCCGAGAGGGCGCAGCGGCGCGCCATCGAGCTGGTCGTCGACGTGCCGCTCGGCTTGGGCGAGCTGCGCGCCGATCGACGCGCCCTCGAGCACGTGCTGTCCAACCTGGTCGACAACGCCGTGAAGTACGCGGGCGAGGGGCGCCGGGTGGTCCTCTCGGGCAATCGAGTCGAAGGCATGATCGAGCTGGTGGTCTCCGACAACGGCCCCGGTATCGAGGCGCGTCACCTGCCTCGGTTGTTCGAGCGCTTCTACCGAGTGGACGCGGGACGCTCCCGCGATCTGGGCGGCACCGGGCTGGGGCTTTCGATCGTGAAGCATTTGGTCGAGTCGATGTCGGGCCGAGTGACGGTCGAGAGCGAGCCCGGTCAAGGCACGACCTTCCGCGTCAAACTGCCCGCCGCACCGGGCGCGCGCGGTCCGGCCAGCGCCTGAAGCCCCTTCGAGCGGGCCGTGAGCTTTCAGCCGAGCTTCGACGGGTGACCCTTCTGTGTCGGCCGGCCCCAGGCCTGTCACCCATTCGTCACTGATCGGGGCCCGGTGATGGTGGGTCACCCGTAATGATTTCAGTGACTTGCGAGGCTTTTGCTCCGGGGGAAGCGAGGTCGCCTGTCACACAACTGTCACTCGATCGTGACGCAGGCGACCCAGCCGAGCCCCACCCTTCGGGCCAACTGCGGGGGCCGCCGGACGGCCTCACAACCGCCCGAGCTCGCCGAATCGGCGGCTCCGATTCGAAAGAAATAAATGATCGATCGTCGGAATTCGTGGAAGTGGACTCTCGGTTGCCTGGTAGCTGCCCTGGCCTTGCTCGGCTGTGCCAAGCAGGAGCAGAAGAGCTCCGAAAAGAACGAGCCCGTGCAGAACAGCGAGGTCTCGCTGAGCGGGGCCGGCGCGACCTTCCCCTTCCCGCTCTATTCGAAGTGGATCAGCGAGTACAACAAGCTGCATCCCAACGTCCGCATCAACTACCAGTCGATCGGTTCGGGCGGTGGCATCCGTCAGATCACCTCCGGCACCGTCGACTTCGGCGCGACCGACGCGCCGATGTCCGAGGCTGACGCCAAGAAGGCAACGGGCACCATCCACCACCTGCCGATGACCGTGGGCGCCGTGGTCGTCGCCTACAACCTGCCTGCGGCGGGTGACGCCAAGGAGCCGTCGAAGGTCGAGCTGAAGCTGGATGGACCGCTGCTCGCCGACATCTTCGCGGGCAAGGTCACCAAGTGGAACGACCCGCGCATCGTCGCGCTGAACGAGGGCAACCAGCTGCCCGACCTGGCCATCACGGTGATCACCCGCACCGACGGCAGTGGAACCACGGCCGTCTTCACCGACTACCTGGCCACCGTCAGCCCCGAGTTCAAGGAAAAGATCGGCGTGGGCAAGGCGGTCAAGTGGCCTGTCGGCCTCGGCGCCAAGGGCAACGAAGGCGTGACGGGCCAGCTCAAGACCACGCCCGGCTCGCTCGGCTACATCGAGCTCGCCTACGCCACCCAGAACAAGCTGCCCACCGCGCTGCTGCGCAACAAGTCGGGCCAGTTCGTGAAGGCTTCGGCAGCGTCGGGAACGGCGGCCGCCGAGGGTCGCGCCATGCCGCCGAGCCTCTACGTTTCGTTGGCCGACGTGGAGGGCGCTCAGGCCTACCCGATCTCGTCGTACACCTACTTGCTCGTTTTCCAGGACGCGAAGGAAGAGGAGAAGGGCCAGGCCCTCGCCGAGTTCTTGTGGTGGGCGATCCACGAAGGCCAGAAGTTCTCGGCCGAGCTCGACTACGCGCCGCTGCCTGCCAGCGTCGTGGAGCAGCTCGAGCAGCGCCTGCGCGGCCTGAGCTTCCAGGGCAAGAAGCTGCTGGCGAACCGCTGAGCTCGACGAACGACCGCACCCCCCCCGAGCACGAACCGTACCCTCCCGAGCCGAGCACCACCGGATGAACACAGCCCTCCAACCCGAGCAAAGCCGTCAGGCACGCACGAACTGGGGTGACCGTCTGTTCCGCGGCACCACGGCGACCTTCGCAGGCATCGTGCTGCTGATCGTGGTGCTCATGGCCTGGCAGATGTTCGGGGCCTCCGAGCTGAGCCTGCGCGAGTTCGGGTTGGGGTTCGTCGTGAGCCGCGATTGGAATCCGGTCCAGGGTGAGTTCGGCGCGCTGCCGTTCATTTACGGCACGCTGGTCTCGTCCCTGGTCGCCCTGGCCATCGCGGTTCCGGTTTCGCTCGGCATCGCCATCTTCCTCAGCGAGCTGGCCCCCGCCTGGGTGCGCGGGCCGTTCGCCTTCCTGGTCGAGCTGCTCGCGGCGGTCCCCAGCGTCATCTACGGCTTGTGGGGCATCTTCGTGCTGGCGCCCTTCATGCGTGAGGTCGTCGAGCCCGCGCTGCGTACGACACTGGGCTTCTTGCCGCTGTTCCAGGGGCCCAACCAGGGCTTCGGCATGCTGACCGGTGGCCTGGTGCTGGCGATCATGATCGTCCCCACCATCTCGTCGGTCAGCCGCGAGGTGCTGCGCGCGGTGCCTTCATCCTACCGTGAGGGCGCGCTGGCGCTCGGCGCCACTCAGTGGGAGGCCATCCGCACGGGCGTGTTACCGGTCGCTCGCTCCGGTCTGCTCGGCGCGGTCATCCTCGGTCTCGGCCGCGCCCTCGGCGAGACCATGGCCGTGACCATGTTGATCGGCAACCGCGCCGACATCAGCTTCTCCTTGTTCGCTCCTGCCCACACGATGGCGAGCGTGATCGCCAACGAGTTCACCGAGGCCACCGAGGACCTCTACCTGTCGGCCCTGGCCGAGATTGGGTTGCTGTTGTTCGTGGTCACCCTGCTCCTCAACGTGGTCGCACGACTGCTGGTCTTGCAGGCCGGTAACGTCGGAAGGAGGGCGGCATGATCGGCGCCAACCTGCGTAGCTCCTTCGCCTATCGAAAGACGGTCGATCGGCTGGTTCGCGCTGCCTGCCTGGTGGCCGCGCTCTTTGCCGTCATCCCGCTCTTTTCCGTCCTCTACTACGTTCTTTCCCGCGGCATCGGCGGCATCGATCTCGACTTCTTCACTCAGTTGCCCAAGCCGGTGGGCGAGGCGGGTGGCGGAGCGGCCAACGCCATCGTCGGTAGCTTGCAGCTGGTCGCGCTGGCTTGCCTCTTCGGTATCCCGCTCGGTGTAGCGGCGGGGGTGTTCTTGGCCGAGTTCGGGCGGACGCGCTTCGGCAGGGCGGTTCGCTTCTCCGCCGACGTGCTGGCCGGTGTGCCATCGGTCACCATCGGCATCTTCGTCTACACGTTGGTGGTGCTGCGGACCAAGGAGTTCTCGGCCTACGCAGGTGGTGCCGCGCTGGCCGTGATCATGCTGCCCACCGTGACCCGCACGACCGAGGAGCTGCTGCGCCTGGTGCCGGAGGCTCTGCGCGAGGCCGCGCTCGGCTTGGGTGTGCCGGCGTGGCGGACCACGCTCTGGGTGATGCTGCGTACGGCGGCGCCCGGTGTCGCGACGGGCATCATGCTGGCGGTGGCCCGTGTCGCGGGGGAGACGGCTCCACTGCTGTTCACTGCCTTCAATAACCGCTTCTGGCCGCGAGGTCTGGACGAGCCGACGGCTTCGCTGCCCGTGCAGATCTACACCTAT
>DATIDO010000635.1:0-8717 GCA_035456245.1 Polyangiaceae bacterium | reverse complement strand
CGTCGGTGGGCGCCAAGCTGGATGAGAAGGCGCGTTCGGAAACGGGTGCCTCGTTCCGTCTCCTGATTGATCGGGTGGCCGAGTGTCAGCGCGCCGGTTACCTGGCAGAGGGGAACTCCGAGCAGATCGCCCTCTCCATCTGGTCCAGCATGCACGGCATCGTCAGCCTGGCGCTGAGCGGGCATCTGGGGATCGAGCCGGCGCAGGCGACGCCGCTGTTCGACTACCACCAAGCGGCTATTTTGCGGGCATTCGAGGCCTGACTTTTTATTTGGAAACAAAGTGAACGCTGTTCACTTCAACACAACGGATCGAAAGGGAGGGGAACATGGCAATCGTAAAGGGACGTCAGACGGTCGAGAACAACGAGGACCTGGTGGTCTTTCTCATCGGTGGACGGGTGAACAAGTGGTGGCTGCTGCCCATCGTGTTGCCCGTGTTCATCATGATGCCGCGCATGCTGCGCGAGCTGGCCAAGAACCCGGATCTCGGGTTGCTCGGTGTGCAGAGCCTCGGCACCGGCGGCATGGTGCAGTATTGGAAGAGCATGGAGCACCTGCAGGCCTATGCCGCCGATCGGCAGCGGCTGCACCAGCCCACGTGGACGCGCTACGTGCGCAAGTTGATGCCGATCGCGGCCGCCGGCATCTGGCACGAGACCTTCGTCGTTCGCGCTGGCAACTACGAGAGCGTCTACACACACATGCCAAAGTGGGGGATGGGCCTCTTCAAGCCGCTGGTCCCCGTGCATGGTCACCGTGATAGCGCGCGCGGTCGCATGGCGGGCGCTGCGGCGGCTTGATTGGGCTGTTCCGTCCAGCGGCGGCCTGCGGTGGCCTGCGGTGGCCCACGGCGGCAGGGCGGAGTCAGCCCAGCTCGGCCCAGCTCTCGATCAGGCGGTGTGCACCGACGTACAGGGCCCGGTCCATGTTCGGATCGAGCAGCCCGATGACGTGTGCGCCGCTCGCCACGGCTGCCTCGACGCCCGCCGGCGAATCTTCGAAGACGACGCAGTCGGTTGGTGCGGCGCCGAGTCGCTCGGCGGCGAGCAAGAAGATATCGGGGGCCGGTTTCGGTCGGGCGACCGCCGGATCGTCGCCGCAGATCACGGTGTCGAACAGCTCGAACCAGGGGTGGCCCGATGTCTTGATCTGGAACAGCGGCCGGTAGGTGCTGGTGGCGACGGCCAGCCGCTTTCCGGCGGCCTTCTGCCGCCGAACGAAATCCTCGGCCCCCGGCATGGCCGGCGAATGACGAAACAGCCCTTCCAGCAGGGGTTTGCGACGCTGGATGAACTCGTCGGGCGTGAGCGGGAGGCCGAACTTCTCGATCACGTGGCGGGTGCTGACGGGAGCGGGGCGCCCCATGATCGCCTTCTTGGTTTCCCAATCGAGGCGGTGCCCGTAGGGCTCGAGTACGGCGTCGTAGGCTTGGGTGTAGAGCGGCTCGGTGTCGAGCAGCACGCCGTCCATGTCGAAGATCAGATGGTTCGCGCCGGACCAGGTCATCAGCTGTCTCGGTGGGTGATGAGGGGCTCGCGCATGCCGCGCAGCAGGTTGGGGAAGGTGGTGGGGGCCGGCTCGACGGGGATGCGGATGGTGAAGGTGGAGCCCACCCCCAGCTCGCTGTCGACCGAGACCTCGCCGCCGTGCAGGTTCACCAGGCGCTTGGTGATCGAGAGGCCGAGGCCGGTGCCGGTGCGCTGCGCGGTGCCGGCTGCGGACTGCTCGAACTCGGCAAAAATGCGCTCCCGAGCGCTCTCGGCGATGCCCGGGCCCGTGTCGGTCACCGTCGTCACCACGTGGTTGCCTTCGCGGCGCACGTCGACCTTCACCGAGCCGCGGGAGGTGAACTTCACCGCGTTGGACACCACGTTGCCGAGCACCTGACGCATGCGCCGCCGATCGGCCAGCGCGTTCGTCTCGCCGGGCTCGCCGTGGCGCGTCAGCTCGACGACCAGACCCTTCTGCTCCGCGGTCACGCGCGCCTCGGTCACGATGTCCTGCGCGACCTGGGCGATGTCCAGATCTTCGGGGCTGAGCCGGAACTCACCCGACTCGAGCGCGCTCAAGGTGAGGATGTCGTCGATCAGAGAGCGCAGATGCTCACCGCTGGTGCGGACGATGGTGAGGTTCTCGCGGGCATCGTCGGAGAGCGGGCCGTCGATCTCGTTCAAGAGCACGTCGGTGAAGCCCAAAATGGCGTTGAGCGGCGTGCGCAGCTCGTGGCTGAGCGCCGCCAAAAAGGCCGTGCGGTCGCGGTCGAAGCCGTCGGCGACCGTCAGATCCTGCCGGTAGGCGCGCTCGGCAGCGTGGAAGCGATCGAGCAGCATGTTGAAGCTGGCCGTCAGCTGTCCCACCTGGTCGATGGTGCGCACGGGGATCAGGTGACCTTCGGTCTCCTTGTCTTCGGCGGCCATGTTGACGATCTGGCGGCGCACGAAGAGCACGTCGGCCTGCACGTCGCGCGCGAGTGCCCAGGCGACGAAGCCGGTCGCCGCGAGTAGGAGCGTGGCGAAGACGACGAGGGAGCCAGCCAGGGCGCCGCGAGCCACATCGGGTGACTCCAGTGGGACGAGCGCGATGACTCGGCTGTGCTTGGGGCCGAGCGCGACGAAGGCCGCCAGGGCGGACCCCTCGGCGGTGGTGAGAGAGCGCGCGCCGGCGGGGCCCACGAGCAGGGGCCTGAGCTGCGACTGGGTGAGGGGCTGGTTGGGGCTGGAGGCGCGCAGGTGGTCGTCGATGGCCCAGAGCAGCGTGGCTTCGCCGACTTCGGCAGCGCGCCTCAGTGCGGCTTCTTGCTTGGCGGCTTCTTGGCTGGCGGCTGCGGTGGCGGTGGCGGGGTCGGCAGGTTTTGTGACGTCGGCTGGCTCGCCAATGCGAGCGGCGACGGCGGTTGCCAGTAACTCTGCGCGCTCGTGCGAGGCGGCTTCTGCCTGTTGGCTGAGCTGGTGACGGCCGAGGAACGTCATGGCCAGCACGACGACGCCGCCGAGCAGGATGACCGCGGAGGGCGCCACGAGGGCGAAGGGGATGGGTCGGCGCGCCTTGGGCGTCACCGGTGGTCGGTCCCCGTGCACTGCGCGCGTGCGACGAACACCTCGAGGTGTCCGGCTTCGAAGTCGCGCCAGGCGATCAGCCATTCACCGGGGGTGGAGCCGGGGATCAGGTGAGGGGCCGGCTGGAAGCCGCTGACGCGACTGATGACGCTGGGCTTGCCGACGCCCTCGGCGTCGATGGGCGAGATGAACAGCCGATCTCCCGCGAAGTAGGCGACGGCCGTCGCGCCCTTGGGCGAACGGGCGATCACCGGGCGACGTCCCGAAGAGGAGAAATCACGGTGCCAGAGCGGTGCCTGCGCGTCGTGGGGCACCCAGGCGGCGTTGGCGCCGGCTGCTTCGTCGTCCCAAACGATGAGACAGCCTCGCTCGCCGCACGACACGCTGGGCTCGGCCTGCTTGGGCGCGGCGCGTACGACCACGACCTCGCCGGCCTGCTGAATGGTCGAGTCGGTGGCGAGCCCCGTGCGGAGCACCGGATCGTCCAGCGCGATGCGCAGCAGGCGGATCTCGTTCTGACCCGAGGGATCCTTGTAGCGGTAGGTGACGTAGAGCTTGTTGCCGAAGACGTCGGCGGTCGGCTGGGAGGCGTCACCCTTCTTCAAGGAGGTGAGCGCGAGCAAAGCGTCCCCCGGAGCGAGCTCGCGATCGAGGCGACGCATCACGAGATCGGGGAGCGCGCCGGGGCGCTGCTCGCTCCACAGTGCCAGGAACTCGCCGCCCGGCAGGCCCAGGAACGAGGGGAAGTACTGATCTTTGCGATCCGTCGAGACGAGGCGCGCGGGGGAGCGAATGCGCCCATCGGCCTCGAGCGAGCGCACGTACACGCCCGGTTCCCGGCTACCCGAGTCCCAGTAGAGCAGCGCGAAGCCGTCGCCGAAGCGTTGCAGATCGGGGTAGATGGCCGAGGTTGCCTCGGGGGTGACGTTGCGTACGGGGCCGACGCGCCGGAACGCGTCATCGAGCAGCGTCATGTAGACGTTGCGGCGCTTGGGATCTTGGTGCGCGTCGGACCAGCTCATCAGCAGGCCGTCCTTGCTCAAGGCGATGCGCGCGTGCGAGGCGGGGGCCGAGACGTCGAAGGGTCGCGGGCGACCGAGGCCTGCCATCTGACAGGGGCCCGTGGGGGTCACGGCTATCTCGGAGTGGGCGAGGAGCGAGCCGGCGACGTTGGGGTTTTCGCCGCGCGCGGTGCGCAGCCCAGCCAGGCCTTCGGCGTGCTGATCGCGGCGGAAGGCCAGCTGCGCTTGGGCAATCAGTTCGGCGCCCGGGCCGCGCTCAGAAAGCGGCCGCTCGTCTCCTTCCGGATCGGAGGAGGGCGCATCGGCTACCTGCGTCGCCGCTTCGGCCGTCTCGGGCGTGGGGTGCAGGACGAACAGCCAGAAGCCATAGACGCTCAGCACCGCGGTCGCTGCCACGACCAGCCAGGTGATGGCGCGGCCGGAGGAGCCACCGCGCACGCTCGGCGGCGGGGCGTTGCCCTGCAGATCCGGCGACGGGATGGCGATCGAGCTGATCTGGGCCGAGGGCAGGCCGTCCAAGCCGAGCATCGGATCGGGGCTCGACGGCATGCCGTCGCCGCTGCCGGCGAGCGAGAGCTCGAGCGTCTCCATGAAGGCGCGCGCCGTTTGGAATCTCTTCTCCAGCTCGGGGTGCAGCGCG
The DNA here is from genome assembly GCA_035456245.1 of Polyangiaceae bacterium. Taxonomy (GTDB): domain Bacteria; phylum Myxococcota_A; class Polyangia; order Polyangiales; family Polyangiaceae; genus NIC37A-2. The sequence continues at coordinate 3,997 of DATIDO010000635.1, read as the reverse complement.
CGGCGGAACCACTCGTCGAAGGCGGGCGGCAGATCGGGGCGGTACTGCAGAACGTCGGGCAGCTGACCGCGCGCGATCTGGGCGAGGATCATGGCGACGCCCTGCTGCACGTCCCAGACGGTGCGACCCGTCAGACACTCGTAGACGATACAGGCCAGCGCCCAGAGATCGGCGCGGTAGTCGACCTCGCCTTGGCCGCGTGCCTGCTCGGGGCTCATGTAGGCCGGAGTTCCGAACAGCGCGCCTTCGCGCGTGAGGCGGACGTTGCGCTCCTCGTCGCCGCCGCGGCTCTCGTAGAACTTCGCCAGGCCGAAATCGACGATTTTGGCCAGCATGCGGCCTTCGGCGTCGCGCGTCAGGAAGATGTTCTCGGGCTTCAGATCGCGGTGAACGACGCCGGCTTCGTGCGCCTTGGTCAGGCCCTTCACGACGTGGCGCACGATCTTCAGCGTGGTCGACGGCTTCAGCTGTCGGACCCGCGTCATGCGATCGTAGAGGCTCTCGCCTTCGAGCAGCTCCATGACCAGGAACGGCCGGTCGTGGAACATGCCCGAGTCGTACACCTCGCAGATGTAGGGGCTGTGGATGGCAGCGGCGGCGCGCGCCTCACGGATGAAGCGCTCGCGGACCACGCGCGAGGTGATGAGCTCCGCCGAAAGGATCTTCACGGCGACCCGCTTGCCGATGTCGACGTTCACCGCTTCGTAGACGGCTGCCATGCCGCCGCGTCCGATCTCTTGGGTGACGCGGAACTTCCCCTCCAGGACGGTTCCGATGGGCACTTGGGAACTGTCGTGGTGAGACATGGGTGCGGGAGCCCGCACCCTACTTCGGGGGGGGCGGTTGGTGAACCCTGCGCGGGCAAGGTTGGTGAGGGGGAACGGTGGTGGGAAGTCGCGGGGAGAAAGTGGTGCCGGGAGGGTCCGAAGGTGCGGTCGCGGCTCGGTGACTGGTTGGCTCGGCGTGGTTGCGGTGCCCTGTTGGAGCTTGTCCCCGGTGGGCGTTGCTCGTGCACCAATCGGACCTTGCCGAACCAACTCCTGCCGCTTGCTGGAGTACCAGACGGGCTGGTTCTCGCGCTCGCTGGCGTGGCAGCTGGGGCCCCGAAAACGCCATGGAGGGACGTCCGGAGCATGTTTCCAGAATGTACAGCCGGTCGGCCCGGGCTGGGGTAGCGCTTTTTAAAGAGTCTCGGGAGAGCCGGGTCGACGAACGGCCAACCGGCCAACAGGTTCGCTGCCGAGCCGGCCGCCTTGACGGATGGATGGGAAATTCGGCTCCGACCCGATTATGAAACAAATCGGAAACGGTCAACCCGCTACCAAATCCGCAGACACCGCCGACAGCGGTTTCGACGTGTCTGTGCTTTCTGATCTGCCTGCAGTGCGGGTGGAGGAGAGCGCTGTAATCTGGCCGGGTGAGCCGTCCGTGGCTCGTGCGGGCAACCAACCCTCCCTTTGGGGAGCATGTTTCGGGAGATGCCAATGAAGAAGGTCGAAGCGATCATCAAGCCTTTCAAGCTCGACGAAGTGAAGGACGCCCTTTCCGAGGTAGGCGTTCAAGGCATGACGGTAACCGAGGTGAAGGGTTTCGGTCGCACGGGTGGAAAGAAGGAAGTCTACCGTGGCTCGGCCTACGTGGTGGACTTCGTTCCGAAGGTGAAGCTCGAGATCGTGGTCTCCGACGACCTGACCCATTCGGTCATCGACGCCATCGAGAAGAGCGCCAAGACGGGCCGAATCGGCGACGGTAAGATTTTTGTTACCCCGGTGGACGAGGCCGTCCGCATTCGTACGGGTGAGCGCGGCGAAGAAGCCATCTGAAGCCACGCGGCGTTGCGGCGCCGTAGCTCCTTGCCCCCATTTCGAGGGCAACGCATTCGAGGCGCTCGGTATCACCGGGCGCCTCTTTCGTTTTCAGCCTGCTTGGAGGTCGCGCTAGCCTGAGGGGGAGAGGCCCATGAAGGACGACATCCTCGACTCCACCCTCGAGATCACCCAGACCAAGAGCACGCGGGACCCTTTGTTTCGCATCGCGGCGGGCGCGGGTGATGGTCTGCTCCTCGTGCTGGCAGGAGCTCGCGTGGGGCATCGGTTGGTCCTCGGCAAGGAGTCGGTGACCCTCGGACGGGGCTCGGCCTCCAGCCTGCAGTTGGATGGCGAGGCGGTGAGCCGCACGCATGCGCGGGTCGAATGGCGCGCCGGCGTCCACTACCTGGTCGACTGCGATTCGACCAACGGCTCGTTCGTGAACTACACGCGCGTGCGCGAGGCAGCGCTGCGGGACGGCGATCAGCTGCAGATCGGGCACGTGCTGCTCAAGTACATGTCGGGCAGCAACATCGAGACGGCCTACCACGAGGAGTTCCGGCGCTTGGTGCGGCGCGATGCTCTCACCGGCGCGCTGAACCGCAACACCTTCGACGACGAGGCCCGAGTCGCCGTCACGGCGGCGCTGCGCGACAGCAAGCCGCTCAATCTCATCCTGTTCGATCTGGACCACTTCAAGCGCATCAACGACGAACACGGGCACACCGCCGGTGACTTGGTGCTCTCCGAGTCGACCCAAGCCGTGCTCGCCAAACTGGTCGAGCCGAACCTGCTCGGCCGCGTCGGCGGCGAGGAATTCGCAGTGCTGCACCACGGCACGCTGGCCGAAGCGGGGCAGCTGGCCGAAGAGCTGCGCCGGGCGCTGGCGGCCGCACCGGTGCGCTTCGAGGGACATCACATCCGCGTCACCGGGAGCTTCGGGGTGGCGCCATTCGTAGGTGGGGCGTTCGCGGACATGCACGCGGCCGCCGACACGCTGCTCTACGAGGCCAAGGACGGCGGCCGCAATCGGGTCGTCGTCGCATCGGGGACCTGACGGGTCGCGCCGGCTTGCGCGAGGGCGAAGTTGGTCGCGCCGGCGCGGGTTTGTGCGCGATGACGGAGCGCAGCGACGGCTTGCGCTCGGGTAAAGTTGGTCGCGCCGGCGCTGGTGGACTCAACTGAACAGGCGGTGGCTCTGTCGGTGGTCGTGCGGTCCCAACTCGGACCGGGGCCCGAGAATCAGCAGAGTGGGCCGGGGCCCACCGAGGCAGGCAGAGCGCTCCGCGCCGGCGCGGGCCCAAAAGGCACCGAGCCCCGGAGGCACAAAAAGAAAACGGCGCGCTCCCGGGGGAGCACGCCGTCGTGAGGCGCGCAGGCGAACCTGCGGGAACTCACTTCTTCTTGGCGGCCTTCTTCGCGGGCGCCTTGCCCTTGGCGGAGGGAGCAGCCTTGGCAGCAGGAGCGGCCTTGCCGAGGAGATCGGAGGCCACCTGCTTGGCGCGGGCGGTGCTCTCCCAGGGGAACTCCTTGCGGCCGAAGTGACCGTAGGCTGCCGTGTCGCGGTAGATCGGGCGGAGCAGCTTGAGCTCCTCGATCAGCGCGGCGGGGCGGAAGTCGAACTTCTCGGCCACGTAGGCAGCCAAGCGCTCGTCGTCGACCTTGCCGGTGCCGAAGGTGTCCACGTAGACGCCCATGGGCTTGGCCACGCCGATGGCGTAGGCAACCTGGACCTCGACGCGATCGGCCACGCCAGCGGCGACCAGGTTCTTCGCGACGTAGCGGCCGTAGTAGCAAGCCGAGCGATCGACCTTGGACGGGTCCTTACCCGAGAAGGCGCCGCCACCGTGACGACCCATGCCGCCGTAGGTGTCGACGATGATCTTGCGACCCGTCAGACCCGCGTCGCCGCAGGGACCACCGACGACGAAGCGACCGGTCGGGTTGATGAAGAACTTGGTCTTCTTGTCGAGCAGGTTGGCGGGCAGCGACTTCTTCACCACCAGCTCCATGATCGCCTCGGTGAGCGTCTTGTGCTTCACGCTCTCGGAGTGCTGGGTCGAGACGACCACGGCGTCGATGCGCGTGGGCTTGCCGTCGACGTACTCCACGGTGACCTGGCTCTTGCCGTCGGGACGGAGGAAGTCGACCTCGCCCTTCTTGCGGATGGCCGAAAGCTGCTGAGTCAG
>DATIDO010000634.1:0-2186 GCA_035456245.1 Polyangiaceae bacterium | reverse complement strand
TCATCTCGAAACTGTATGCGCTTCGCTCGCGCAGCTCGCGGTTCTCGCGTTTCAATTTCGAGGCTTCCAGCGCTCGCGCAACGATCAGCACGAGCCGGTCGGCCTTGAACGGCTTCTCGATATAGTCGTAAGCCCCGCGCTTGATGGCGGCAACCGCGGTCTCGATATTGCCGTGGCCGCTGATGATCACCACGGGCAGATCGGGATGGCTCCGCTTGACGCGGTCGAGCAGTTCGAGCCCGTCAAGCTTGCTGCCTTGCAGCCAAATGTCGAGGATCACGAGCGACGGCTTGCGCTCCTCGATGGCTGCCAGCGTCTCGTCGCTATCCTTGGCCAGGCGCGTACCGTGGCCTTCGTCCTCGAGAATGCCGGAGATCAACTCTCTGATGTCGGCCTCGTCGTCGACGATGAGGATGTCAGACGCCATGGGTTGCTCCCTCCTCTATTCTGCCGCCTCGGGTGTCTTGGTCTCGTGCCGGGCGCCGTTCCCGGCACTTGCTTCGGTCGTGGTGGACAGCTCGTCCATCTCACGGATGGGGAGGTCCATGCGCACCGACGCTCCTTGAATCTTGCCGCTGCGCCGCGGCGGGTCGGCAAGCTGCAGGGTTCCACCATGCTGCTCGGTGATCCGCTGCACGATTGCCAAGCCAAGGCCGGTGCCTTTGGCTCGCGTGGTCATGTATGGCTCGACCAGCCGCTGGCGGTTCTCCTTGGGGAGCCCGCAGCCATTGTCGATCACGGTGATCTGCAGCCGGTCGCCTTTGGTGCGCACCTTGGCGACGACGTGGCCCTTTTCGGTGCGCTCGGGCTCGGCCTCCATCGCCGTGTCGATCGCCTCGCTCGCATTTTTGACCAGATTGGTGACGGCCTGGGTGAGCAGCCGGCGATCCGACAGCATCACCGCGGGCTTCTCCGGCAGGTCGAGCTCGAAATTGATCTCAGGCCTGCTGACCTGAAACAGGAACACGGCCTCGCGCACGATTTCGCGGATGTCGTTCTGCCCCATTACCGGCTTCGGCATGCGGGCAAAGGCCGAGAACTCGTCCACCATCCTGCCGATGTCTGACACCTGGCGAATGATGGTGTCGGTGCACTGGTCGAACACGTCGCGATCCTTGGTGATGGAATCGCCGTATTTGCGTCGGATGCGCTCGGCGGAAAGTTGAATCGGGGTCAGCGGGTTCTTGATCTCATGCGCGATGCGCCGGGCGACGTCGGCCCAGGCGGTGCTGCGCTGAGCGCTGACGAGCTCGGTAATGTCGTCGAAAGTCACGACATAACCTTGCGCCTGCTGCGCGGTTCCTTCGGTGGTGACGCGCACGGCGAAATTGCGCTCGGATCCCGCGCGCAGCAGAGAGACCTGGTCGGTGACGAGCCGCTTCCCCTGCTTCTGGGCGCGCTTCATCAGCGCGCCGAATTCGGGGACGACGTCTGCGAGCGGCTTGCCGGTGAGGTTCTTCTCTTTCGCTCCGAGCAGCTCCTCGGCGGAGCGGTTGACGAGCGTAATGGTGCCGTCGGCATCGACGCCAACCACGCCAGCGGTGACGCCAGACAGCACCGCCTCCATGAAGCGGCGGCGCTCGTCGAGCGTGGTGTTGGCGCCGACCAGAGCATCACGCTGGCTCTTCAGCTCTGAGGTCATGGTGTTGAAGGTCGAGCCGAGCACGGCGAGGTCGCCGTCGGCCGGCGTGGTTTTGACCCCCACGTCGAGATTGCCTTGCGAAATCTGCTGGGCTGCGCCCATCAGCTGGCGGATCGGCGCCACGAGGCGGTTGGCGAACCACATGCCGATCCAGATGGCGGAGAGCAGCAGCGTCAGCGCCATGGCCACATACATCAGCCCGAATGCCACCTGCACGCCGGCGCGGCGCTGCTCGAGGAGCTGATATTCGGCGACGTTGGCGCGGGTCTCGCGCAGCTGCTGCAGCACCTGGGCGTTCACCGGCCTGACCACATAGAGGTAGGTGTCGTTGAAATTCTCGAGCGCCTTGATGGCGCCGACCATCGCCGTCTTGCCCGGCGCGATCACAATCGCCTGGCCGCTCTTAGCGAGCTCCATGGCCTGGGCGGGAGGCGCCTGATAGGGGACGTCCTTCAGCGTCGCAGCGGTGGCGAGGATCTTGCCCTGGCCGTCGATCAAATAGGCGATGGGCAGCGCCCTGATCGAGGCTTGCGCCGACAGGAAA
>DATIDO010000633.1:0-2566 GCA_035456245.1 Polyangiaceae bacterium | reverse complement strand
GACGTGCTGAGCCCCGAGGGCGCCCCGATCCTCACCGCTCCCGTCGACGGCGTCGCGCTCTTTCCCAAGTATCCTCCGGCGGGTCAGGCGCCTCCGCCCGAGCTCGTACGCATCGCCACGCCCTTGCCGGATCCGAGCGAGCTGGAGCGCTGAAGAGGGCGTCTGAGCGGGCGGTTTCGGCAAAACTCAGCGAGCTCAGCGAGCTCAGCGAGCGGATCGACTCTTCGCGCAGCGGGCCGCTTCCCCGAACGGCAACACCGCCGCGTGCTCGCGTTGCTGCACCAGGTGATCGAGAAGCGCTCGGTGCACGTCGAGCTCGATCGGCAGATGATCTCCGCCCACGCCGTGGAAGCCGAACACGATCCACGCTTCCTGTTCGATGGCCTGATCGACCAAGCGCTCGAGCACGCGAGCGTTGCCGTTGACGAAGTAGGCAGGCACCGCGAACGGTGAATCGAGCTTGCGCACCAGTCCCGATGAGACACCGCGCGCAGCGGCAAAGCGGGCCTCGACTTCCGGAACGTAGCTCGTCGCCGGTGAGCCGACCCAAGTGACGCCGCAAGGATAGGCGAAGCTGTAGGGAGGGGACGCGCCGAGCTCACGCAAGCGAGCTACGCTGGCGTCGAGTTCGTCACGCATGCGAACGAGGTCGTAGTCCTCACTGGCTCGCCCCTCGGGAACCCAGTCCGCCCGGGGGCACGGATGCAACAGGGTGTGCGCGCCGAGCTCGTGCCCCTGACCGAGCAGCGCCGACCACTGCCGAGCCGTGGCGCTCACGTCGTTCAGAAAGAAGGTCGCCCGCAGCCCGCGCTGATCGAGCTCCGGCACGGCGTGAGCCAATTGGGAGGGGAGCCCGTCGTCATAGGTGAGGGAAACGAGTGCGCCGTGCGCCGGGCAGGCTGACTCGTCGGCCGGCCGGGCTGGGACGGAATTTCCGGCCTGGCTGTGCTGCCCTGCGGCCACCGGCTCGCCGGCCGCCGCCGAGCATCCCCAAGCAAAAACGGTGGTCACTAGTACCGCGCGGGACGACATCATCGAATGGACACAAACTGTCTCGAATAGCCGACGGCTCACTGCCGGTCGGATCGCGATCGAGCAGATATAGTTCCAGCTTCCCATTTCCGGAGTCCTTGCTCCTTAGTCTGCGATTTCAGACATATCCGATGGCATATGCTGACACGAGTGAAATTGCGTCAGGCGATTTGCCAAGTGTTCAGACGCGCGCGATGAACACAACGAGCCTCGGCTGGAAACATGCCTGAAGCCTGACGAACGGCAGCATCCTTTCGCAGCGCTTCCGGCGAAACCCGCGAGACATCCACCCCGCACGCCGGCCCCGCCTGCATTTCTCTCACATGTCGCCACGCCTCTCCAAGAAGCTCCGGTCACGGGCCGGGGCCCTCCTCCCCTACGGCCGTCGGTCGATTTCGGCCCCTGCGCTCGGCGCCCTTGCGGCACTGCTCGGGATCTCCGTGCCGGCTGTCGGCTGGGCGCAGGATGGCTACGCGCAGGGCGGAATGCCGATGCTCGCGCCGTCACCTGCAGCGCCGTCGAGTCCGACCATTGCTCCAGGCGCGCCGGGCCTCGGGGCTTCTCCTTCCGAACCCGCTCCCCACACGTCGAGCCCGGGTGCCGGCTCGCCGGTGACGAGCGGCGGGCACGTCGTGCCGCCGCTCGAGATCATCCTGAAGAAGGCCGGCGAACGCGCTCCGCAGGTCCGCTTGGGTAGCGCTGCACTCAGCGTGAGCCAGTCGAGCTACACGAACGCCAAGCGGCCTCCGCTCGGCAACCCCTACTTCGAAATCGTCGGGCAGCACGGCTCCAACAACGCCACGCAGGGTATCTCCGTCATCGGCACGCTGTGGTTGCCACTCGAGGTGATCGGCCAGCGTGGGAAGCGCATCGCCGAAGCGGACGCCTACGTCGAGCTGCACGAGAAGTCGCTCGAGACGGCGCGCGCGGCGGCTCTGGGCGAGGCGGTGAATGCCTATGGCTCTGCCGTGGTTGCCGCCGAGCGGGTGCGCGTTCTGGAAGAGATCGTGCGCAACTCCAAGACGACCGCCGACCTCTACGAGGCACGACTGAAGGCGGGAGACGCCATCCTGCGTGACGCCACCATCGCTCGCGTGGAGATGGGCAAGAACGAGGTCCTGCTGCAGGACGCCTACGGCCGCATGGTGCAGGCGTTCGCCGATCTGGCCCGCCTGACCGGTGAGCAGTACGACGGCGTCGACGCTGCCGCGATTTCGCCACCCGATCTCGAGGTCGAGGCCTACCTGGCGCGGGTCCGTGAGCAGCTGCCACCGGCCGTCCAGGCCGCCGAAGCCGAGGCCAAGTACTTCGCCTCACAGAACGATCGCCTGCAGCGTGAGAGCTACGGCAACTTCCAGCTGATGCTGATGGGTGGCCGCGGAGACATCGGCGAGACGCGCTTGGGTGCGGGTATCGCCTACGAGATCCCCACGTTCCGCACCAACCAAGGTGAGAAGGCGCGCGCCCAGGCCGAGAAGCTGCGCGCCGAGACCGAGCGGGTCGTCCGCCAGAGCTACATCGAGACGCGCCTCGC
>DATIDO010000632.1:0-9019 GCA_035456245.1 Polyangiaceae bacterium | reverse complement strand
GGTATATCGCAGCCTATCCGGCCGGCATCCGCGAGAACGGAGGGCAGTACACGCACGGCGTGCTGTGGACGGCCTGGGCACTGCTGCTCCTCGGCCGGGGCGAGCAGGCGCACGAACTCCTTTCCGATCTGAACCCGATTGCCCACAGCGCCGACGCGGCCCAAATGGCGAAGTACCAAGTCGAGCCGTACGTCTTGGCGGCGGATGTCTACTCGCAACCGCCCCATGTCGGCCGGGGCGGCTGGACCTGGTACACCGGCTCGGCTGCGTGGATGTACCGCCTCGGGGTCGAGTGGCTCCTGGGCATCAGGCGTCGGGGGGCCGAGCTCGAGCTCGAGCCCTGCGTGCCCCCCAGCTGGACTCACTTCGAGGTGAAGTACCAGGCGTCGGGAGCAGGAACACTGTCGCTCATCTTCGAGAATCCGGAGCGAATCAGCCGCGGCATCGCCGAACTGGTGCTGGATGGCCAACGCCTCGAGGGGCCACGAGTTCCTTTGCCGAGCGCGGGTGAGCATCGCCAGCTCCGTGTGAGACTGGGGAGCTGCTCGGCCGTTGCACCGTCCGTCCCCGCGCGACCCCGAGTACCTGCGTCGCGCAGGCGCTGAGCGCACGCGAACTCAGAGCGCAAGCAAACCCGGAGTGCACGCAAACTCGGAGGGCGCCCGACCCCGCATAGTCCCTGACAGCCTCAGCGACCTTCGACCAGCTGACGCGCGGTGGCGGCGTGCACGCCTTGCGGGAAGCGCGCTAGGTACTCGCGAGCCACCACAGCGGCAGCGGCGCGGCCCTGCGTCGCCTGCACGGCCCGCATCTTGCCGGCGAGCGCTTCGCCAGCGAAGGGTCCTGCCGGCGACTCGCGCAGCGACGTCTCGTACCACTCGAGACCCGCGGCGCTCCGTCCGAGGCCCTCGCTCGAGCGACCCAGCAAGAAGGCCGCGCGAGCGCCGTGGCTGGCGGCGAAGCGGCTACGAAGAGATAGTAGGGCCCGTTCGGCCCAGCTGCCCTTGCCCGTATAGCGAGCGGCGTCCGCCAGGGCCTGGAGATCGGTGGCGCTGCAGCTCGTCAGGCAGCGCTCGAAGCCACCTTGGGTCGCCTCCTCGATGACCTGGGCGAAGCGGCCCTTGGACACGAGCTGGTCCCAGCTCGTCTTGGTGGCTCGACCCGGGTTCGGACGGGCGTCGGTCGTGGGCGCATCGGGGCCCGCCTCGCCGGCGTCGGCCTGAGTCGTTTCGACCGCAGGAGTGTCGCTCGGGTTCGGCACCACCACCACCGGTTCCTTCAAGTCGGTCACCAACATCGAGCGTGCCCGCGCATCGCCCGAGAAGCGCTGACCAGCGTGCATGGCCACCGGCCCCGAGCCAGCGTAGCCAGTCACCTCGACGGAGCCCTCGTGGAGGCGCACCTCGAGCCGCTCGTGCGCGGCGTCCCAGTCCAGATCGAAGCGCGTCCCGGTGACGTGCACCTCGAAGGGGCCGGCGGCGAAGCGCCAATCCGTGTCCTGGGCGTGCGTGACCCGGGCGTTCAGGTGTCCCGCTTCGAGCGAAACGCGCGCGCCGTTGCTGCGCGTGGTGCCGATGCGCAGCCGCGCACCGGGCGCCGCCTCCAGGCGCGTCTCGTCGTCGAACTGCACGACGGCGGGGCTGCCCAAGGACGCGCGGACGTAGCCGCCGTCGTCTTCGGCGCCGCTGACCTTGTAGCCCAGCTCACCCGACGGCCAGTACCAGACCAAGGCGACCGCTGCCGCCGCTGCCAGCGCAGGTGCGAGCACCCACGTCCAGCGTGCGCGGCCCGGCAGCAGTCCACCGCGAGCTTCCCGAGCCTCGTCGACGCGCTCCAAGAACGCCGCGCGCGCGCGCTGCCGCTCGCTGTCGGAGAGGGCGCTGCCACTGCGCAGCAGCTCGGCCAGGGGATCGTCGTTGCGCTCGGGCCTACTCATGGTTCGGATCTTCCTGGGCGGCTTGGCCCTGTCGGGACAAATACTCGGCCAGCGCGGGCTCGCGCCGTGATGACTTCTCGATGAAGGTGCGCGCGACCTGCAGCTCACGGCGCAAAGTAGATTCGGAAACGTCGAGTGCTCGGGCGACCTCGAGCATCTCCAGCCCCTCGACATGGCGGAGCACGAAGGCCATGCGGCGTCGCTCGCTCAGTTGGCCCAGCACGCGATGCAGACTCTGCAGCGCCGAGTGGTGCTCCCAATCGTGAGCAGCCACCGCCACCTCGGGCACGTCACCGGTCGGCGAGAGTCCCACCCAGCGCCGCACCCGTCGGCGACGGATCTCGAGAGCTCCCTGGCGCACCGCCATGGACGCCAAGTAGCCGCGCAGCGCGTTTCCGTCCGAGATCCGCTGGGCGCTCTTCATCAGCCCCAAGAAGACCTCCTGCACCAAGTCCTCGATCGCACTGTCGGGCCCGAGCGCGCCGTACAGCACCCCGCGCACCAGGCCCGAGTAGCGGTCCCAGATGGCCGCCAGGGCATCCCGATCGCCCCCTGCGGCTCCCGCCACCAGGTGGGCGTCGGTCAGCCGCTCCAGCGGAAAACGCGCCACGGGCGCGCTGCCGGCTGGGGGCGGGTTGGAGGTGGAGGGAAGGCTCACTGCAGGGTTGGTTGTTCTGGGGGGTTGGGACCCGTCAGGAAAATTCTAGGCACTGGCGGAAAAATGTGGGCTGGTCAAAATGACACCCCCAGGCCGAGCGAGCCCAGGGCTTGGAAGGTGAGGGGGGGTGAGCGCTCGGCGTTCACGGCCACGACCGGTTGCGGGACGAAGGCCGAGCCAGCGAGGCGGGCGCCGAGGCTGAGCGTGTCGTTGAAGTGCAGCTCGAGCGCCAAGCCCGCGTCCAGCATCAGGCTCCAGCCATCGGCCGTCTGCGCGACCAGGGGCGGCTCCACACGGCCGGTCGCCGAGTGGTGCGCGACGCCGACGCCGAGCAGCGGACCGAACTCGAACGGCGAGTCGCTGCCTCCACCGATGCGATAGGAGGCCTCGAAGAGCGCGAACTCCTGACGTACGTCGGCGCTGCCCCCGCTCGCTTCGTAGCGGCCGCCGAAAGCGGGGCCACCCAATTCGAAACCGAGCACCACGGACTGCACGGGCCGATAGTGAAAGCCGAGCGCGGCGCCGAAGGCGGGGCCCAGCTCGGGCTGGTAGAGAGCGAGCGCGCCCACCGAGATCGAGAAACGGCGTGGTTCGCGCGCGAAACGCACCACCTCGGGAGGTGGAGGTTCGGGGCGCACGCCCACGACGTCCGGCGGAGGCCGCTCGCTCGCGAACTCCATCAAGCTCGCTCGCAGCATGTCCACCGCGCGGATGGCGAGCAGGGTCGGGCCATCACCCGACGTGTCGATGGCCAAGCGACGGGTGGTCGTCTTGCCCGTCACGCGATCGACAATGCGGATCTCGGCGGCGGCGACGCCGGGGTGACGCTCCAAGGCGACGGCGGCGAAGGCGTCCTGCGCTTGGGCTTCGCGCTCCAGCGCATCCGGATCGAGCGACATGCCAACCTCACCCACCACCGTGACCTCGAAGCCCTGCAGCTCGAGCTCGGCGCGCAGTCGACCGAAGGCCTCGAACAGCGTGGCGTCGTCGCTGGTGGGGCGCGCCACCACGACGCGCTGAGCCGAGGCAGTCGTCGCCCAAGCCAGCACGGCGAGGCAGAGCAAGAAGCGCGGCACACGCAGCATTCGCTTCCTTCGTACAAGGCGCGCAGGGTGAATGCAGGCTCGCGAGAAAAACGAGTGAGAGAGATGCCCACACCCGCCCAGCGGAGCAACTGGAGCGATGATGGGGCGGCGCTCGTTCACGCGCCGAAGCGAACGCCGGACGAGTGCTCCCCTTGCACCAGTTGCTCGAGCTCGGAGCGACCCGTCAGAAATCGTGCGGACCAGGGGCTGGGGAGACGCTGGGTCCGTTCGCCTTGACCACCCCCGGTGATGCTTTCACTGTGGGAGGATCCTTCATGGCCGCGCGCTTTCGATCCAGGTGCCGGGCTGGCGCCATGCCGCTTCAGGCCGTCTGGCTGGTGCTGGTCGGTCTGGGGGCGAGCGCAGCCTGCGTGGAGCAGGAGCTCCAGACCGCGAGCCTCGAAGCGACTGGTGGCTTGGGCGGGGCTCCGGCCGATCCGTTCGACTGCGCGACGTCGGTCGTCGGACAACTACCCGCGGGGGAGGTGTTCGGCGAAGGGCAGGAGCCGGTCGACTGGTTGTTTGCGACCGGTGAGTACGGCGTCTCGGAGGGGCCGGGCATTTCGATCGTGGCGCGCGACAGCTTCCGGTTGTGGGTGGACGGGCAGTTGCTCGTGGAGGGCGAGGCCGCGCGGGCCCCGGTCCATCTGCCGCTCAGCCTGACGCCGGGGGATCACGTCATCGCGGTGTCGGTCGTGGCCGAGCAGGGGACCCCGGCCGCTCGCTTGCACCTCGACGAGCTGGAGCGGACCACGGTGAGCGACGCCAGCTGGCGGGTCAGCTCGGCACCCGAGGCCGACTGGACTGCGGTTGGTTTCGACGACAGCGCTTGGGCCGCGGCACGCGAGTTGGCGCCCGGGGGCGCCTGGCCGGGCTGCGATCCAACGGAGAATTTCCCGGTCAGCTCGGCGGCGCGGTGGATTGGAGCCGAAGAGATCGAGGGCGGGCCCATCGCGCTCCGCGGCACCGTGCACATCGGTCCGGTCGGCTTTGCCGAGACAACGACCGGCGGAGCCGGCGCCGAGCCCGTGCTGGTGAGCACTTGGGCCGAGCTCGAGTCGCTCGCGGTTTCGACGTCGCCAGCGATCATCGTCGTGCCGGAGGGGGTCCACGATTTCCGTCCCACCGGCAGCGAAGTAGTCCAGCAAGAGGTCTGCCCGACCGAGTGCTCGAACGAGCCCGGCAAGACTCGCTACGAAGTGCTGCTGTCCGGGGAGACCTGCGCGAACACCGTCGTCAGCCTGCCACGCAGCGATCGCATCCTCAGGTTCGGCTCGAACAAGACGCTGGTGGGCTTGGGTCGCGGGGCGGCCCTGCGCGGCGTGAGCATCGACTTCCAAGCGAGCGAGAACATCGTCGTGCGCAACGTGGCCGTCTACGACGTGAACCCGGGCATGGTGGAGGCAGGCGACGCCCTGAGCTTCAACGAACCGCGACGTGTTTGGGTGGATCACGCCACCGTGCGCTGGATCAGCGATGGCTTCGCCGACTTCCGCGCGGGCTCGTCGGCCATCACGTTGTCCTGGGTGCGCTTCGACGGCGGCAACGAGCAGGAGTGCGGGGGCATCCACTCCGAGGTCAACAACATCGGGGACAGCGAGGTGACCATCCACCACTCGCTCTACGATCGGATCGCCATGAAGGGACCGCGCGCCGTCGGCGAGGGCTCGCGCGTGCACCTGTTCGACAACGTCTACACGAACGTCACGAGCTGGGCGATCGACTCGAACTGCCGCGCGACGGTCTTGGTCGAAGGCAGCACCTTCCAGTCGGTCGAAGTGATCGCGCGCTCTTCGACCTGTAGCGACGACACCGGAGCCGGCTACCTCGACTTCCCGGCTGGCTCGAACCTCTACCGTGATGGCAACCCCGTCTTCGGCACGACCGACGGCCAAGAGCCCCACGCGACCGGCTTCTCGCCGCCCTATGAATACACGGTCGAGCTGGCCAACGACGTCTGGCCCGTCGTGCTCTCGCGAGCCGGCGCTGGCGGTCCGTGGGCCCTGCCTCTCGCTCTCGACTGATTTCATGGGCCCCGGTCCGCGACCCCCGTGGGGATCCGGCCAAGCCATCGCCAGGAATCGGATGCGGCGGGACGCCCGACCTCGCGGCGATTCCCTCGTCCTCTGCGCTCGTGTTCTGACGGTGCGCGCCGCTCGTTCCTCGCGCTCCGCTCATGCTCGCGGTTTCGGCGGCACCACATCGCCACGGTCGGCAGCTCGCGGCGGGGCAACCTGCCTCAGCCGCTCGTGCGTGCGCTGAAGGTCACAGGGGTTCGCAGCGGCGAAGTTCGTGGTGGGTCGGCTGCCAGCCACGTTGGCACCCATCGTGCAAGTGACGCGGCACGACTACGGGTCCGACGGCGACGCAGGTGCGGCGACGGCGGGGTCGTCCGCAAAGGGGATTGAACCATGAACTCGAACATCCAACCGGAAATCAACCAAATGGACATCGAACGATTGAACGTATTCCTGCGCGGCGAACTCGCCGCCGTGGAGACCTACGATCAAGCGATCAGTGGGCTGTCGGAGCAGCGCATCCAGCTGCCGCTTCGCGAGGCTCGCGCCTCGCACATTCACCGCGCCGATCTGTTGCGCCAGCGGGTGCTCGCCATGGGCGGGATACCTTCGTCGGGTTCGGGGATCTGGGGCAGCTTCGCCAAGCTGGTGGAGGGTGGCGCCGTGATGCTGGGCACCTCGCCCGCCGTGGCGGCACTCGAGGAAGGGGAGGATCACGGTCGCGACAACTACCGCGCCGACCTGGAGGGGCTGTCGCCATCGACGCGTACGTTCGTGGCCAGCGTCATCGTGCCGGAGCAGCTGCACACGCACGATCTGTTGAGCGGCCTGAAGAAAGAGCTGCAGGCAGACTCGACGAACTGACGCGTCGAAGGAAAGCAGGGCGCATCTCGACAGGGATGCGGCTGCGGCCGACTCCGCTGTGGTGGAGCTCGGCCGCGGCCGTTCCATGGCGACGCCGGCAGCGCGCCGGCAGCGCGCCGGCAGCGCACCGTCTGCGCACCGGCAGCGCGCATCGGCTCCTCAGTCCTTGCGGTCCTCTTCTTCGCTCTTGAACTCGTCCGCAGCCTCGTCGGCCGCGTTTTTCGTGTCTTCGGCCGCTTCGTCGACCTCCTTGCCGGCCTTCTCCATGGGGCCTTCGGCTGGCTTGCCACCGCAGCCCACGCTCAGCCAAGTCGACGCGGCCACACCCACCATCATCACGTACTTCGAGAGTCTCATGCTTCGTTCTCCTGTTCGTGGGCGCAGCAATGGGCCCAAGCGGCATCAGCAATTGCCGTACCAGCTGCGTCGCGCGACGAGCGCGGCGTTCGCCCTGCGCACTCGTAGTGCGCTGTGCCGGGTTCACGCCTGGTTCGCGCGACGCTCTCGCGACCCGATGTGCGGCGAGAGAGAGATCTCGCACGTCGAGCGCCGGGAGGAACGGCCACGAGGCAGATTGCCTCAGCGCGCAGAGGGGCCGTGGCTTCGTGGTTGCAACCCCGCCCGGTGGAGATTGCGAAGCAGGGCAAGACGCTCGGCAGCGTGCTCGACAGCGTGCTCGACAGCGTGCTCGGCAAGGCGTTTGGCACGAGGCCTGCAGTGGCACCCGGCGAGGTCATACAGGCCACCGTCAGGGAGGAATGCCATGAGAAATATCACTTCGTTCGTGCTGGTTTGCTCGTTGGTCGGGTCGTTTGCACTCGTCGGTTGCTCCGAGGCCGAGCGCACTTACGACTGCGCGCAGATCTGCGACAACTACGCGACCTGTCTCGACTCCAACCTCGACAAGACCGACTGCGTCGACCAGTGCGAAGACAAGGGCGAGGCGGATCCCGACTTCGCCGCCAAGGCGTCGGAGTGCGAGGAGTGTCTCGACGACAAGGACTGCGCCAGCGCGACGCTGAATTGCGCGACCAAGTGCGCCGAGGTCGTGGCGGAGTCCGCGCTGGGCCAAGGCGGCTCTCAGGACTGAATCGGGGCCCGGGGTGTCGCGCTGCGCCTCGGGCTTTTCGGCTCCCCGCGAGGCTCAGAGCCGGGAGGGGTGCCGGGCGTCGCGCGGCAAGAGCACGCGGAAAACCGTCGTTTGCTCTTGGTCGCAGAACTCGACGTGCACCTCGCCGTCGTGGGCCTGCGCGATGCGTTCGACGATGTACAGCCCCAAGCCCAGGCCCGTTCCGGGCCGGGCGTCGCCGCCGCGGAAGGGATCGAACAGCTGGCCACGTAGCTCGGCGGGCACGACGCCGCGGTTCTCGACGGTGAGGACGACGTGATCGCCGGGGGTACCATCCAGCTCGACGGCGATGGTGCCCTGCTTGTCGCCGTGCTCGATGGCGTTCCCCAGCAGGTTGCCGATCAGCTGCGCCAGGCGGTCGGCGTCCCAGCGACCCTGGAGGTCGCCTCGGCTCTGCAGACGAATGCGCTCGGCGGCTTGGGCCGGATGTTCCTGGACCAGTCGTTCGAGCAGCTGACGACCGTCGACGGGATCCCGCTTGAGCGGGATCCCGCCCGCCAAGCGAGCCCGCGCCAGGTCGAGCAAATCCCCGATCATTCGCACCATGCGCGCGACGTTGTTGTCCACGCGACCGAGCGTGCGCAGCGTCGCAGGATCGGTGTGCTGGGTGCGCAGTACCTGCGAGGCCATCGAGATGACGTTGAGCGGGTTGCGCAGATCGTGGCCCAGCACCGCGTAGAACATCTCGTTGAAGCGCAGCAGCTCCTTCTGCTCGTGGAGCTGCTGTTGCAGCTGCTGGCGCTGACGGAAGAGCTCGAAGAACAGACCGGCCTTGCTGCGCAAGACGTGCGGGGCGATGGGCTTGTGCAGGAAGTCGAAGGCCCCCAGCTCGTAGCCCCGGAACTGTCGTTGCTGATCGTGGCTGCCTTCCGTGATCAGGATGATGGGCACGTGCTGGGTACGCGTGGATCCACGCATCAGCTCCGCCAGCTCGAAGCCATCCATCTCCGGCATCTGCACGTCGAGGATGGCCAGCGCGATGTCGGAGTGATCGAGCAGGAGCTCGAGTGCCTCGGGGCCCGAGCGAGCCACCAGGATCTCGACGTCGTCTCGGCGCAGGATGGCGCCCAGCGCGCGCAGGTTCTCGTCCCGGTCGTCGACCAACAGACATTTGGCGGGAGCGAGCGCGGTCGGATCGGCCATGTTCTCTGCACCGAAGAAGTAACCCGCTTCAGGCGGGGGCTCCAATGGGGCGAAATGCCTCAGAGACACGATTCGCAACATGCGCCGGCGCTCGCCCGCGCCCGCGAGAGCCAGTTCGTGCGGCATGCGACGCTTCGTCGGCTGGCATCCTTCGTGCTTGTGCGCCCCTGGCAGTCGGACATCGGA
>DATIDO010000631.1:0-5258 GCA_035456245.1 Polyangiaceae bacterium | reverse complement strand
GGCTGGAGCGCAGCGAGGGTGTCCTGCTCCGCTACCTATCGGAGGCCTATCGGGCGCTGGAGCGCACCGTCCCCGACGCGTGCAAGACCCCGGAACTCTACGACGTCATCGACTGGCTCGGTTCGGAGCTGCGCTCGGTCGACGCCAGCTTGCTCGAAGAGTGGCAGCGCCTCGCGAATCCCGAGGTGTTGCTCGAAGAGCAACCTCGTGCCCCCGCCGAACGCAACGTGACGAGCGACACGCGAGCCTTCACGGCTCTGGTGCGCAACGCCTGCTTCTCGGTGGTCGCTGCTCTGGCACGCCGGCACTTCACCGGCGCGCGCGAGCTGCTGGAGCGCCTGGCTCCCGATCCCACCATCAGCGCCCTGGAGCTGGAGGCTCGCTTCGCGCCCTACTTCGCCGAGTACGAGAGCCTGCGGGCCGATCCTCCGGCGCGAGCGCCCCGCTATTTGGAGATCGAGAAGGGCGCGACCCACTGGCAGGTTCGCCAGATCTTGCTCGATCCCGCCGAGGATCTGGGCTGGTCTCTTCAGTTCGAGGTCGACTTGGCGGCCTCGGCGCGGGACGGCGTCGCGGTGGTTCGCCTCCTCGACGTCACGGCCAACTGAGGGCGATCTCGCGCCCTGCGGCTGCGCTCTCGTACACGGCATCGAGCACCCGCTGCACCGCCAGCGCCTGCGCCGTCGTGACGACGAGCGGGGCGCGGCCGTGCAGGTGCTCGATGAAATGGTCGTACGGGTTGTTCGTCCCCTCGGGCACGTCGAGCTGGCTCGTCGTGTAGAGCCCCTCCGCATCGGGGCGCGACCAACGCGCGGGCTGGCTGCTCGCCGCGCCGAGGCTGCCGACGATCTCCAGGTCGTGGCGCTCGGCCTCCTCTTGATGCGTCGCCCATGCCACCTCCAAGGCGAGCGAAGCGCCGCCTGCGAAGCGCAGCCAGACACAGGCGAAGTCTTCGACGTCGAAGACGCCCCCCAGCTGCTCGGAGCGGCCCCAACCACCACCGCCCAGTCCTCGCGGCCCCAGCACCGAGCGCAGCTGGCCCGACACCGTCAGCGGCTGGAAGTCGTCGAGCAGGTGAAAGGCCAGGTCGAGCAAGTGCACGCCGACATCCATCAACACGCCTCCGCCAGCCCAGCTCTTCCTTCCGAACCAGCTACCGAGGCGCGGGATACCACTGCGCCGCAGCCAGCGGGCCCGAACGTGGTGGGGCGTCCCCAGCGCGCCGCTCGCAACCCACGCGCGCAGGGCGCGCGTATCGTCCGCATGGCGCTGATTCATGCTGAGCGTCAGCGTGCGACCCACGCGCTCGGCTACGTCGACCACCTGCCGCGCCTCCTCCCACGAGAGCGCGAAGGGCTTCTCCAGCAAGACATGCTTGCCCGATTCCAGCGCGCGGATGGCTTGCGGCGCGTGAAAGACATTGGGGCTGGCGATGTAGACAGCATCGAGAGCCGTCACCTCGAGCAGCTCTTCCAGCGAACTTCGAGCGGCGGGTGCGCCGAACTTCCGGGCCAGGGCCTCGGCCCGCTCGCGAGCCGGATCGGCGATCCCCACGAGCTCGACGTCGGGGCGGCGCGCGAACGCCGCGCTCGCCAGTTCTGCGACCTGCCCCGCCCCCACCACGCCCAGCCGAATCATCGCCAGGACTCTAGGGCGACAATCGGTTTGCCGGGAGTCGAACCGCGCTGTCTACCCCACGACGAAGTAGCGGTTTTGCGGGCCCCTGCCGCGCCGCTCTCCCCCACCCCGGCTCCTGAGCTATGACCTCCCCATGTCACTGATCGGGAGGCTGCGAGGAAACGGCCCGAGCGGCTACGGCTACGGCTCCACGGCCGAGGACGTCACCCAAGGCCTCGATCTGCGCGGCCAGAACATCCTGATCACCGGCTGCAACTCGGGCCTCGGCCTGGAGACGGCCCGCGTCCTCTCGCTGCGGGGGGCCCGGGTGCTCGGCGCGGCCCGCACGGTCGACAAGGCGCGCGCAGCCTTGTCCGGCCTGCCCGGCGAGGCCGTGCCGCTCGCCTGCGAGCTGGCCGAACCCGACTCCATCCGAGCCTGCGCCAAGGACGTACGCGCCCTGGGCATCGAACTCTCCGCCATCGTTTGCAACGCCGGCATCATGGCTCCCCCCAAGCTGCTCCGAGCGCACGGCTACGAGCTGCAGTTCTTCACCAACCACATCGGCCACTTCGTCCTGGTGAACGAGCTGCTCGGCACCCTCACCGCCACGGGCCGAGTCGTCTCCGTCAGCAGTATCGCGCACCGCGCCGCCCCTCGCGGCGGCATCCAGTTCGACAATCTCTCGGGTGAGCGCGGCTATGGCCCTTGGACTGCCTACGGCCAGTCCAAGCTGGCCAATATCCTCTTCGCCAAGCAGCTGGCGCGCCGCTTCGCCGGAACGCAAAAGACGGCCAACGCCATTCATCCGGGCGTCATCGGTACCGGGCTGGCCCGACAGAGCCGGCTCACCGAACTGGGCTACGCGCTGATGTCCCCCGCGCTGAAGAGCATCCCGGAAGGCGCGGCGACCCAGACCTACGTCGCCGTGCACCCCGCGGCCGCCAACGTGACGGGGGAGTTCTTCGCCAACTCCAACGTGACGCAGCCGAGGGCCGACGCCAACGACGTCGCCTTGGCCGAGCGCCTGTGGACCGAGTCGGAGAAGATCGCAGCCTCGCTGTGAGTTCGACGAGCCCATGGAACGCATCCTGATCGTCGGTGCCACTTCGGCCATCGCCGCCGAAGTCGCTGGACTCCACGCCGCACGCGGCGACCAGCTCTTCCTGGTCGGTCGCTCCCCCGACAAACTAGCGACCTTGCTCGAGCGCTTCGGCGACCGAATCACCGGATCCGCGACACTCGATTTCTCCCTGCCCGAATCGGCGTCCGAGGCCGCACGCCACGTCGCCGACTGGCTACGCCCCTGGGGTGGCGTCGATCGTATCCTGATCGCGCACGGTGATCTCACCGACCAGTTGGCGAGCGAACGCTCCGTCGAGGTCGCGCTGCGTTCCCTGCAAATCAACCTGCTGAGCGCGGTCGCCCTGATCGTCGAGCTGTCGAGCGCCCTGGAACGTCAGGGCAGTGGCCGACTGGCGGTCATCACCTCGGTCGCGGGGGAGCGCGGCCGGCCCCGCAACTACACGTACGGCGCAGCCAAGGGCGCCCTGACCCTCTACCTCCAGGGTTTGCGTAGCCGTCTGTACGGAAGCGAAATTTCCGTGACCACCATCAAGCTCGGTCCGGTCGACACGCCCATGACGACCGAGCACGCCAAGAACGCCCTCTTCACCGATCGGCACGCGGCCGCCCGGGCCATCGTGCGCGCCATGGATCGCCGCCGCGGCGAGGTTTTCGTTCCCGGCTTTTGGCGCTGGATCATGCTGGGCGTGCGCAACCTGCCCGAGTTCCTGTTCCAGCGCTTCGGCTTCCTGTCGGGCCGCTAGCCCCGCAAAGCGCCTACCGGCCATCCGTCGGTCCTTCTAGGCTGCGCCCCATGTCCGGCTCCCCCTACCTGGCTGCGCCACAGCGCTACGATTCCATGACCTATGCGCGGACCGGCAAGAGCGGCTTGCTCTTGCCCCGCGTGTCACTCGGGCTCTGGCACAACTTCGGCGGCGTCGACGCAGAAGAGACGGCTCGCGCCATGTTGCGCCGAAGCTTCGATCTGGGAATCACGCACTTCGATCTGGCCAACAACTACGGCCCCCCGCCAGGCAGCGCCGAGGAGTGCTTCGGCCGCGCATTGGCCAGCGATCTGCGCCCCTATCGGGACGAGCTGATCGTCTCCACCAAGGCTGGCTGGGGCATGTGGCCGGGCCCGTACGGCGACTTCGGCTCCCGCAAATACCTGATCGCCTCACTCGATCAGAGCCTGCGCCGCATGGGGCTCGACTACGTCGACGTCTTCTATCACCACCGGCCCGATCCCGAGACGCCGATCGAGGAGACCATGGGCGCGCTCGACCAGATCGTGCGCAGCGGCAAGGCGCTCTACGTCGGCATTTCTTCCTACGATGCGCCGCAGACGGAGCGCGCACTCGACGAGCTCGCCCGGCTCGGCACGCCCTGCCTGATTCACCAGCCGTCCTACAGCATCCTGAATCGCTGGGTCGAGCCTGCGCTGCTCGACACCCTGGAGCGACGCGGCGTCGGCTGCATCGTCTTCTCACCGCTGGCTCAAGGCCTGCTCACCGATCGCTACCTGGCGTCGGTGCCCGAAGACTCGCGCGCCGCCAAGGCGCACGGCTTCCTGCGCCGCGAGCAGCTGGACGAGACGACGCTGGGGCGAGTGCGCGCCCTGGCCCAGATCGCCCGGGAGCGGGGTCAGACCTTGGCGCAGATGGCGGTTGCCTGGACGCTGCGCACACCCACCGTCACCTCGGCGTTGATCGGCGCGAGCCGCGTCTCACAGATCGAGGATGTCGTGGGGGCGCTGGCGCGCCTCGACTTCAGCGCCGAGGAGCTCGCTCGCATCGACGCCATCGCGCCGCGCGGCTGATCCGACTGCCCGGTCACTCCGCGGCCAGCTCGTCCTGCCTGCGGAGCCCCACGTACTCGGCCAGATCTTCTTCGAACGACGGCTCGGCATCCATCAGCTGGTCCACCATCTGCCAGTGAATGGCCGCGGACGTCTCGAGCGAGACGCCGTAGTCCGTCAGCGAGCCGAGCCCAGGGCTCCCGCCGGCCAGCGCGGGCTCGGCGGAGCGCAGCAGAATCGCGTGGGCCGTCTCGTCCAGGTGCCGGCTGCCGCGCTCGCAGGCGCCGCGCACCAGGCGGCGGCAGATCTCCCAGCGGGTCGCATCGGTCCCGCGCAGGAAGCCCACGGCCAAACGATTGGCCACGTACTCTTCGTGCCAGTGATCGTCCGTCAGCAGTCCGGCGTGCTCGCGGAGCGCGTGGACCAGCTCGTGCGCCACGGTGGCAGGAGCCAGCGCCGAGAGCGCCTGGCAGGCCGAAGTCACGTTGCCACCGACGAACTGGACGTGGAAGGCCGCGACTTCGTGAGGCAGACCATCGACGTCCGGGTAGAAGATGGCCTGACGCTCGGGGTCGAAGACGAAGTAAGGCTGGTGCCAAGGCAGTAGGCGCGGCAGCGACTCGACGTCCAAACCGACGAGCTGCGCAAACTCGCCGACGGCTGCGCGCACGGCGCGCGAGAATGCGCCATCGGGGTTCCAGAGGCGAGCAGTGACAGGCAGCGGCTCGGGCTCGTAGAGCGTGGAGGCGAGTGCGTCGACGATGTCCAAGAGGACACG
>DATIDO010000630.1:0-3463 GCA_035456245.1 Polyangiaceae bacterium | reverse complement strand
GTGTGGAAACGAAAGGGCGTCAGCACCGTGGACTCGATCGCCGACACCTCGTTGGCCGACATCGAGCTTTGGCCCAGCCCCTGGTCCATCACGTCGGTGTGCAGGGTCTGCACCAACTGGTAGAGCCGAACGGCCGGCGTGCGCACCACGCCGCCCCAGCGCCAGTTCTTGGCGAACTTCCACTGCGCCCCGATCACGAACTCCGCGCCCGCCTGGATCGAATCGAGCAGCTGGTGCGACGCCGTGCTGGCCGAGCCGCCATCGGCGACCGAATAGATCAGGGCGGTGTCGGCCATCTCCACCAAGCTGCGGTAGTTGATCAGGAACGAGGCGCCGACCTGCAGATCGTCACTGACACGAAAGCCGAGCGCCGGACCGATGTGGTACTCCTGGTAGCGGCGATAGGTGTCGTAGGAGAACTGGAAGAGCCCCCCGCCAGCGGCATCGGAGTTCAATTTGACCTGCGTGCGCAGGATGTTCGTGGCCTGGCTGGGGACGAACACCCCGAAGCCGAACCCCACCGAGCCGAAGTTCTTGGTGATGGTGAGGGCCGTCGGCACCACGTTGATGTCGAGCCCCGTCAGACGCTTCACGTCGGCACCGGGCGGCGCGTCGAAGTCCGCCGCTCCGCCGAAGCGAATGGCGTAACCGTTGACGCTGACGTCCAGACGCAGGCCGTCGAGCCCCGCCAGACCGGCCGGGTTGTACCAAACGGCGCCGCCGCCCCGAGAGTCGGCGGAAATGGCGCCAGCCTGCATCGACGCCTCGCCGCTCAAGTAGAAGGCGTCGAGGTTGCCTGCGTACGCGCTGCCTGCGTACGAGCCGACGACCATCGCCGAGAGCGCAGCGACGCACCAGCGAGCCCCCCCGGATCTCCTCATCTCGGAACGATGAGCTACCAGACTCGCGACTCGTCCACCACCGAGCGCGACGGACGGCTCCAACAGGCGAGCGTCGTCCGTGCCGTGCCTGGACGGTCCGGCTCGCCGCTGCTGACCGGGCGGGCCCTCCGACCCCAGCTGCTCCTCCACGCGGCGCGCGGTGCGACACCACATTTGAAAACGACTTTCAGTTTGCTAGGACCGCCACGAAAGCGAGCCGCGCGACGTTGAACCTGCTCGATCTAGAACTCTCCCAACGCGCGCGCATCGAAAGCATCTCCGGCGAGCGCGCCTTTCGGCGGCGCCTGTTCGAGCTCGGCTTGGTACCTGGGACCGAGGTCTCCGTGGTGCGGGTGGCGCCTCTCGGCGATCCGCTCGAGCTGGAGGCTCGCGGCTCCCGCCTGTCGATTCGGCGCAAGGAAGCGCTCGAAGTCCACGTGGTCCTCGCCGACGCGGCGCCCGCCGCCTCGAAAGGCGACTCGTGAACTCACCGCTTCGCACCACTCCGGCCGTCGCGTTGCTCCTCGGCAACCCCAACGTCGGCAAGACGTCGCTGTTCAATGCCCTGACCAGCTCGCGTGCGCGCGTCGGCAACTACCCGGGCATCACGGTCGACCGGCGCTCGGGTCGGGTCGATACGCCCCAAGGCGCGCTCGAAGTCGTCGACGTACCCGGCACCTACTCGCTCAACGCTCGCTCGCGGGAAGAGCAAATCACCATCGATGCCCTCTTGGGCCTCCAGGGTGAGCCTCGTCCGGATCTGCTGATCGCCGTGGTCGACGCGGGACAGCTGGGGCGCTGCCTCTACTTCGTCTCCCAGTTGCTGGAGCTCGGCATCCCCCTCGTGGTCGCGCTCAACATGGCCGACGAGGTAGGGCCTGACGCCCCCAGCGCCGAAAAGCTGGAGGCGCGACTCGGCGTCCCGGTCGTGAGGACGCAGGGCCAGACCGGTCAAGGCGCCGACGAGCTGGTGCGCCGCGCCCTGGAGAGGCTGACGGTCGCTTCCCCGGCTGCGCCGGGCCTCTACGTGCGACGCAGTGACGCGCTCCGGCACGATCTGGATCGGGTCGCCGAGGCGCTGCCCGAGAGCTGGCGGGGAAGCGTGGAGCGCGATCGGGCGCTCGGCCAATGGGCGCTCGGCAGCCTCGACGAGGTCGACGAGCTGGAGGGTATCCCGAGCGAGCTGCGGGCTCGTGTGAAGCAGGTCACGGCCGAGGCCCAAGCGGCGGGCCGCGATCTCGATCTGGAGATCGCCGCTGCTCGCTACGCCGTCATCGATGCCCTGCTCGCCGAGCTGGGCGGCGGGGTGGCGCGGGAGCGCCTGGCCAAGAGCGAACGCATCGACCGCGTTCTGCTTCATCCCTTCGCGGGGTCGTTCGCCTTCGGCGTCACCATGTTGGTGGTGTTCCAGGCCTTGTTCGTGGGCGCCAATCCCGCCATCGACGCCATCGAGGCGGGGATCGGCTGGATCAGCGACGCGCTACGCGCGGTGCTCCCCCCGGGAGTACTAACCGACCTGTTGCTCGACGGCGCGCTGCTCGGCGTGGGCAACGTCTTGGTCTTCTTGCCCCAGATCCTGCTGCTGTTCTTGTTCGTCGGTCTGCTCGAGGATTCCGGCTACATGGCGCGCGGCGCCTACCTGGTCGATCGAATCATGCGGAGCCTCGGACTCCACGGGCGCGCCTTCGTGCCACTCGTGAGCGGCTTCGCCTGCGCCATTCCGGCCATCTTGGCCACCCGCACGCTGGAGCGACGTAGAGACCGGTTGCTCACGATGCTGGTGGTGCCGCTCATGACCTGCAGCGCCCGCCTGCCCGTCTACTCGTTGATCATCGCCGCGCTCTTCCCCGTGGGCAGCATCATGGGCCTGCCGGTGCAGGGCCTGCTGCTGCTCACCATGTACCTCTTCAGCTCGCTGATCTCGCTGCTGGCCGCATGGGTGCTGGGGCGGACCGTGGTGCGTGGGACGAACATGCCGCTCTTGCTCGAGCTCCCGCCCTACCGCCTGCCGCGGCTCGGTCCCACCCTGCGCTCGATGGTGGAGAAGGCGAGGCAGTTCCTGAGCGAAGCCGGCACCGTCATCCTGGCCGCAACCGTAGCGCTCTGGGTGCTGCTGAGCTTCCCCCGCCACGTCGACACGAACCCCTGCGCGCCCGCAGACACGGCCTGCGTCGAGGAAGCCTCGAAGGCAGCCACGCTCGACCAGAGCTACGGCGCGCGACTGGGCAAGACCCTGGAGCCGGTCATGGCCCCGCTCGGCTTCGACTGGAAGATGACCACGGGCATCATCGGCGCCTTCGCCGCCCGTGAGGTCTTCGTCTCGACCTTGGCCTTGGTCTACGGCTTGGGTGACGTGGCGGACGACGAAGCCCTGCCGCTTCGTGACCAGATCCGCCGAGAGCGCCACGCAGACGGAACACCGGTCTACACCCCCTTGGTGGGCCTCTCGCTCATGATCTTCTTCGCCCTCGCTTGCCAGTGCATGAGCACCCTGGCCGTGGTGAAGCGCGAGACGGGGGGCTACCGCTGGCCGGCCTTCCTGTTCGCGTACATGACTGCTCTGGCCTATCTCATGAGCTTCC